>NZ_JAMZGM010000020.1 GCF_024158605.1 Sebaldella sp. S0638
ATGGGTTTATTACTCCTTACCAGGCTAGATTCAATTTCTTTGGATCCTAATGTTCCCATTTTGCTTGACCATTACAAATGCAGGACTGGGATTAGAGTACAGCTTTAGAGACGAGTTGAAATTATATGGAGAATACAATAAAGGCTTATTAGATGGTAATGATGATCAGGTAATAAAAGCCGGATTTAAAATAATCTGGTAAGCCATAAGAAAAACGATATAATCTAAAATATATAAGTATTAGAAAAACACACCAAAGAAACAGAAAAATTTAATATTAAGTTTTACAAAATAGAAAAAGAGGTGAACATTGAAGGGAATATACTATAAAATAGTGTGCAGAAAGAGGTTAAATCATTTAGAGTTTAATTTAGGATCTGAAAAACTGGAACTTATATATTCAGATAATAAATATTATTATTTTAAGAGTCGGAGAAAAAAACAATATTACAAGGTTTTAAAGATTGAGAAATGGTCAGAGCTTGATATATATGAGAATTATCTGAAAAATTAAATTATGTAATTAAAGAAAATTGGAATAAATAATAATATGAAATGTAGAAAAATCAAATAATTATAAGTATTGTATAGAAGAAATTTCTTATATAATACTTATTTTTTATTTGTAAGAAAAATAAAAAAATGAGAAATGAAAATATTTTTAAAATATCAGGTACATGCATCAAAGAAAGACAAAAGATTTTTGAAAAAATTTATTTTTGTCTACAGTTTTTTTATTAAAGGACTAGATTTTTGGTGTTAATTCAGGTATTATTTATATTAAGCAAAAAGATAAAATTTTAGGAGGAAAAATGAAGAAACTGATATTTTTGGGAGTATTATTAATAAGTTTTGTTATTTTCCCGGAGATGACAACTGAAAATATTGTGAAATATATAAATGAGAAAGATTATAAAACAGCAGCCAAGAATCTTATAACATACCAGAAAGAATCCAGGTTCAGATTAAGCAGCGAAAAAGAGGCAGAAGAAACAGTAAAAGATATCTTTGACACAAGAGATATACTTATAAAAAATTATAAAAATATAAATGTATCGAATTATAAGTCTGCATTTTCAAAAGATATAAATACAGGTGAAATTCAGGGGTTACTTGTAGATGAGGGATTGAACCCGGCGGGATTTGTAAAAATACTGAATAATCTGGATTATGAGAGTTTTTTGATAGATTTTTTTATGGATGATCCTGATTCAGGATACGGAATTTACGCTCTCAGATATATTGATGAAAGTGATAATTCTGCTGTTGTTATTCAGATTACAAAAGAAAATAATGTTTATAAAATAACAGAAGTAACAAATTATAAATAAAGGAGCTGAGAGAAATGTTGGATATAAAAAAGGTTTATCAGGAAATAGACAAAAGATATGATGAGATAGTGGAGATCAGAAGATACCTTCATATGCATCCCGAACTTTCTTTTCATGAAGTAAAAACTGCGGCATATATTGCTGATTTTTATAAAGGAAAAGATGTGGATATAGTCACGAATATCGCCGGAGGGAACGGAATTGTAGTAACACTGAAGGGAAATAAAGCGGGGAAAACAGTGGCTGTGAGAGCAGATTTTGATGCGCTTCCCATTCAGGAAGAAAATGATATAGAATATAAATCACAAAATCCGGGAGTAATGCATGCCTGCGGGCATGACGGGCATACAGCTTACCTGATGGTGCTTGCAGATATATTAATAGGAATGAAAGATGATGTAGAAGGTACAATAAAGTTCGTACACCAGCCCGCAGAAGAAACACCTCCGGGCGGAGCAAAAACAATTATGGAATCAGGAATCTTGGATGATGCAGATGCGATATTCGGTATTCATGTGATGACAACGGCTCCTGTCGGGACTGTAGGATATCATCCGGGAGTTACACAGGCGGGAAGATCATATTTTAAAGTGAGAATAAACGGTAAGGGCGGTCATGGTTCAATGCCTCATTTATCAAATGATCCTATAGTGGCAGCTTCGCACTTTGTAGTGGGAGTACAGTCAATTGTCAGCAGAAGAGTGAATCCTCTGGAAACAGCTGTAGTAACTATCGGTTCTTTTGATGGAAAAGGATCTTTTAACGTAATAAATGATCATGTGGAGCTGGAAGGAGATGTAAGAACTCTGTCAGGTGAAGTCAGAGAGCTGGTAAAAGAAGAATTTGAGACAATACTGGATGGAATAATGAAAGCTTATAAATGTACTTATGATTTGATTTATTCACACGACTATCCTGTTTTAGTTAATAATCCCGAAATGACAGAACTGGTAGTAAATGCCATAAAAAATTCCGGACTTACAGAAGTGAAAGACTTTGTGGACTGCGGTCAGGTAACAGGCTCAGAAGATATGGCCTATTATCTGGAAAAAATTCCGGGGTCATACTATTATGTAGGGGCTAGACCAAAAGGGGATGTATGGTATCCGCATCATCACCCCAAATTTAATATAGACGAGGAAAGTCTGAGAATTTCTGCTAAAACAATGGCAACAGTGATAAAAGAATATTTGGAAAAATAACTGTGAGTGAACAGTTTAGTGAAAGGAAATAAAATGAAAATAAAAAAGCCTGTAATAAGCGCGGCACCCATGGTAGATAAAACAGACAGATATTTTAGGAATTTTGTCCGTATGATAAATAAAGATGTACTGCTGTATACAGAAATGGTCACTGCACAGGCAATTATACACGGTGATCTGGAGCGTATTCTGGGGTTTGATGAAATAGAACACCCTATAGCGCTTCAGATAGCTGCTACCACTCCTGAAGATGCATATAAAGCAGTAAAAATAGCTGAGGAATATAATTATGACGAAATAAATCTGAATGTAGGGTGTCCGTCAGACAGAGTTTCGGGAAATATGATGGGAGCATGTCTTATGGCTTATCCTGAACTTGTTCTGGATGTTTTGAATGCAATGAAGGAAGCTACAAAAAAAACTGTTACTATAAAGCATAGAATAGGTATAGACGGCAAGGGAATACTTCCGGATAATATGGGGAAAACACTTTTTGAGAAATATGAAGATATGTTGAATTTTGTTAATATCATAGAGAAAGCGGAACCGGACAGATATACTATACATGCAAGAATAGCCGTTCTTGCCGGGCTTGATCCCAAGCAGAACAGAGAAATTCCTCCTCTCAGATATGATGAAGTATACAGACTGAAAGCTGAAAAGCCTCATATGCAGATCGAAATAAACGGCGGCATAAAAACAAAAGAAGATATAGAAAAACATCTTGAACATGTGGATGGTGTCATGATTGGAAGGGAATTTTATGATAATCCCATGTTTCTTGCAGAAGTTAACTCATTTTATAATAACGGCAATGAGAATATTACCAGAGATGAGATTCTGGAAAAGATGATACCTTATCTGGAAAACTTGGAAAGAAATGGTGAAAGAACACATTTGTTTATGCGGCATACACTCGGGCTTTTTCATAATGCAAAAGGAAGCAAATATTGGAAAAACAGTATAAGCTCCCAAAATCTTAAAAATAATAAGGCAAGTCATATTGTTCGTGAAATTTTGAAAAATATCCGAAAAAGTGAAATTTGATTTATGAAAAAATAGTTTCATTTGATTATCAAATTATTTTCTTCACTTGACAATTTTATAAAATGTTGTAAAATAAAGCTATAAATAATCAATGAGATATGTATAAAATAAAAAAGTAAATTTTTCACAAAAGGGAGATGTAAATATGAAAATAGTAGTAGTAGGATGCACACATGCGGGAACAGCTGCAATATTAAATGCCAAAAGAATAAACCCTGATGCAGATATAACAGTTTTTGAAAGAAATGACAATATATCATTTCTATCTTGTGGAATTGCATTATATGTAGGCGGAGTAGTAAAAGATCCGCAGGGATTGTTTTATTGTTCGCCTGAAAAATTGAAAGAACTAAATGTAAATACAAAGATGAAACATGACGTTGTCAGTATTGACATAAAAGGAAAAAAAGCTGTAGTCAAAAATCTGGATACAGGACTGGAATTTGAAGAAGCTTTTGATAAATTAATAATTACTTCTGGTTCTTGGCCTATTATTCCAAGAATAGAAGGAATAGATATGGATAATATCCTGCTTTCTAAAAATTTTAATCACTCAAATGAAATTATCGAAACAGCTAAAAGCTCAAAGAAAGTAGTAGTAGTGGGAGCGGGATATATAGGTGTGGAACTGGTTGAAGCATTCAGAGAGGAAGGAAAAGAAGTAGTCCTTATAGATGCAGAGGATAGAATTTTGAGCAAATATCTGGATAAAGACTTTACTGATGTAGCGGAAAAAACATTCAAAGAACATGGAATAACAATAGCTGTATCTGAAAAAGTAGTAAAATTCGAAGGTGAAAACGGAACTGTAAAAAGAGTAATCACTGATAAAAATACATATGAAGCTGATATGGTAATAATGAGTGTAGGTTTCAGACCAAACACAGATATATTCAAAGGACAGCTTGATATGCTTCCAAATGGAGCTATAAAAGTAGATGAGTATATGAGAACAAGTGATAAAGATGTAATGGCTGCCGGAGACTGCTGTTCTGTTTACTACAATCCTACAAGAGAATATATGTATATACCTCTTGCTACAAATGCTGTAAGAATGGGAACACTTGCTGCAATTAACCTTGAAGGAGACAAAATAAAGCATCCGGGAACACAGGGAACTTCAGGAATTAAAATATATGAAAATAATATGGCATCTACAGGAATCACAGAAGAAGAGGCTAAGAAAAAAGGAATTGATGTGGATATAGTTTATGCTGTGGATAACTACAGACCTGAATTTATGCCTACATATGAAAAAGTAACATTAAAAGTTGTTTTTGAAAAAGGGTCAAGAAGAATAATAGGAGCGCAGCTGAACTCAAAAGCGGATCTCACTCAGTCAATAAATACAATATCAGTATGCATACAAAATAATATGACTATTGATGAACTTGCATTTATAGATTTCTTCTTCCAGCCGCACTTTAATAAGCCTTGGAACTTCTTAAACCTCGCAGGGCTGAATGCACTGAAATAAAATAAGTATGTATAAAAGTAATATAGATGAAAAAACCGGATTTTATATGAATGAATCCGGTTTTTTCTGTTTAGATTAGAATAATAGTTTTTCTTTAAAATTATACATATATCAGAAAAAATTGACATATATGTATAATTATGATAAATTTAGTAACTAAAATAAAAAAATATTTCAGGAGGAAAAATGAATTTTATCATGATCATTGGTATAATTATAATAGCAGCAATAATTATATGGGGAATTTATTCCCAAGTAATACTGAAAAGCTGGACTTGGAAAAAAAGAATTATTCTTTTAGCAGTGGCTTTTATAGGAATGGGAATAGTACAATACGGAGATAATATCAGAAAATCAACATTTAATAAAGAACAGCTGGCTTTTATGCAGGAAAATAAAAAGTTTTCTTCTTTTACAGATGAAGATAGAAATTTATATTACAGATCTCTTATGACTTTTGAAAAATCAAAACCGGAAATTTATGAAAAATATTATAATCAATTTTTGGAGTGGGGGATGGATAATTACGCAGATATGAATAAACATAGAGACCTCTCAAGAGAAGAAATCAAGGGATATGTGGAAAAAGACATGGCAAGCCGAAGAAAGTCAAAATAGTATATGAATATCAGATACAGAAGCGGTAAATTAACAAAAAACCAGAACCATACTTTCTTTTAGGAGAGCAGGTTCTGATTTTTATATATACTTATTTATTTTTTTTCATATGGATAAATTATAACTCCGTGCACAACTCTGCTTACTTCGCCAGAAGGACAAGGGTTATCAGGGTTGAATCCAAGGCTTTCGGATTTGCAGTATGCCAAAAGCTGAGCAAAATATATGTAGATAAAAGCATTGATAATGTCAGGATATTCTGCAAGTGTAGAATTATTAAATGAAATATAATAAGCTATACTTGATTCTATCTCTTTATCGTGTTTTACATCAAGTGCAGCCATATATTTTTTGCTTTTTTCATCCCGCATCTGCTTAATAAGGTCTATTTCATATTTTCTTGTATAATCACAGTTAGACATCAGATTTATTACCAGAGTTTTTTCATTAACAATTGATTTTGGTCCGTGTCTGAAACTTAACGGCGAATTATAAAAAACATTCAGTTTTCCCCCGGTAAGCTCAAGACATTTTAGAGTAGCTTCCTCAGCAAGAGCTCTTAATGTTCCGCTTCCAAGATATACAATTCTTTCTATATCCAGACTGATAAGTTCTTTTACATATTTTTCAAAATTCATTTCCTGATTCTCTATTTCTTTTATTGTATTTTCTATCATAGTTCTTAATTCTGTCTTTTCAATGTTTCCAAAAATATAAAGTCCGCTCAGAAGCATACATGTAAAACTGCTTGTCATGGCAAAACCTTTGTCATTAGAAGCCTTAGGAGTATACCATACATAAGCTTTTTTCTTGTTTTTGGAATTTTGTGCAAGGACTCCTTCTTCACTGCATGTAATTACAAAGTGGGCGATATCGTCCACAAGCTGATCTGCAAGATCAACAGCTGCAAGACTTTCGGGGCTGTTACCAGATCTTGCGAAAGAAACGAGCAGAATTTTATCATCTTTTTTAAAATATGTTTCAGGATTTTCTACAATATCTGTAGTGGCTACAGAACGAAAATTATCTTTCATATTAGGTAAAAGTGTATTTCCTACAAATTCAGAAGTTCCCGCACCGGTAAAAATAATTTTTCTTTTATCTGCATTTACTGAATTCAAAAAATCTTTAATCTCCCCGTTTTTTAAGTTTAGAGAATCAAGCAGTTCAATCCACAATTTTTTCTGCTGTTTGATCTCTTTAATTGTTTCATATTTTAATTCCATGGCTTCCTCCTATAAAAAATTCGATAAGATAAAAATAAATGTTTTAAAAGTGCTTCCTGTTATTGTCCAGAATTACTTCAAACTGAAATCTGTCACCTCTGATAATTCCTACTGTATATTCAATGATTTTTTCTTTTTCATATGTTGTACGTTCCAGTTTTATACAGGGAATATTAGATGTAAGAAGAAGCTTTTTCGATATATCTCCTGTAGGGTGTGCTACTGAAAATTTTTCGACTGCTTTTTCAAAAGTCACATTATATTCATTAATAAAAACTGTATACATAGGGTTTTTCACAAAATCATTCTTTGAGAGTCTGGGAAATCTTGATGCAGGTAAAAATGTTTTTTCTAACATAATAGGTGTATCATCTGCAAGTCTGATCCGCTCCAGATAATAAATTTTACTCTCATTCTGAATATTCAGTTTTTTAGCGGTTTCTTTGTCAGCTGTAATAACTTTAAATGATTTGATTATAGAGGAAGGTGTCTTTCCGAGTTTTTTCATTTCTTCTGTAAAACTGTAAAATTCAAGAAGATTTTGCTTCATCATTTTAGGCGATACAAAGGTTCCTTTTCCTTGAATTCTGTATAGATATCCTGTCTGTTCAAGATATTTTACAGCTTCACGTACTGTGGATCTGCTCACTTTATATTTTTCACAGTACTCTCTTTCAGAAGGAATTTTTTCATCTTCTGCCAGATTGTTATCTTTTATTTCCTCTGTAATTTTTTCAGCCAGCTGGTGGTAAAGAGGTAACTTAGAGTTTTTTAATTTCATACTTTTCCTTTTCTGCCAAAATTACGGCATATATTTTAGTAAAATTGTCATGTTGTCCGTACCACTTAATTATCGCTCATTTTTCATTTTTTGTCAATGAGATTTTTTGATGCCTGTAAATATTGAAAATATCATACTTTCGAAAAGATGAAGGAAATATTTCCGGGAAAACCAGTAGTTGAAAAATGGTTTATATGTTATACTAAATAAAAAACATGCAGGAGGTATTGGAAATGGTAGTAGTTACGGCAAAAATGTATTTTAAGGACGGAAAATTAAAAGAAGCAGAACACATACTCAGGGAATTAATTGAAAAAACTAATCAGGAAGATGGATGCATAGAATATAGATCATACTTAAGCAATAATTCTCCAGATGAAATTATAATAATTGAAAAATGGGAGTCAAAGGAGCATCTTGATGCACATATGAAAAGTAAACATTTTGTGGAACTTTTGCCTAAAATAGGTGAGAAATGCTCAAAAGAAGCAGAAATATCGATATACAGCCCGCTAATTTAATTTAACAGCTCTTCAAAATAGTGAAGGGCTTTTTATTTAAAGGGAAAATCAGTATTTTCAGCAGAAATTATATAAGAAAATATTTAGAGATCATAATGTATCGTATATAACGGCAGTAAGAACGGCAGGGAAGGGATAGTATGAAACATAAAAATTGATGAAGATTTTAGCAGTTAGGGCAGAAAATATTAAAAATGAATGAGAAACTCAGATTTGAAAGAGTTGCTATACTGATAAGATAAAAAGTCCGGAATTTTTGATTTTTAAAATAGATAAATCGTAAATGAAAATTTATTATACAATTTTTTTGTTTGTATAAAATAAAAAATTATTTTCTAAGATTTTACACAAAAAAATTACTTATTGTGTTATAATGGATGAAATAAATTTTTATTGGGAGGATAAAATGCAGTTACTAGAAGATAAGATATTATCAGAAGGAAGGGTTTTACCAGGATCTATCCTAAAGGTAGATTCGTTTTTGAATCATCAGATAGACGCAGAACTGATGGCTAAAGTGGGGGAAGAGTTCGCTGAGTATTTTAAGGATAAAAATATTACCAGAGTAGTAACCGTGGAATCATCGGGAATAGCTCCGGCAGTATTTACAGCACTTCATTTAGGCGTACCGGTTGTTTTTGCCAGAAAAAAATTATCTCTGACATTAAATGACGGGCTTGTAACAACAGAAGTAAATTCTTACACTAAAGGGGAGAAAAATACTATAGCTGTTTCAAAGGATTACATAAAACCTGAGGATAATATACTGATTATTGATGATTTTCTAGCTAAGGGCGAGGTAATCAGAGGGCTTATAGATATAACAAAACAGATTGGCGCTAATATAGCAGGAGTGGGAATCGTAATTGAAAAGGCCTTTCAAAACGGGCGTAAGTATGTGGAAGAAGCAAATATACCTATTTTATCACTGGTAAGAATAGAATCACTCGAAAACAATAAGATAAAGCTTTTAAAATAAATACAGAACATAATAAAAAAACCATTTCAGAATAAAATAATTTATAAAATATCAGATGAAAATATAAAAATCTGTTTATTTTATCAGTTCATTTTGTTTTGAAATGGTTTTTTATTTGGTAAAAAAAAGCAAAACATAAAATTTTTATCATAAGATTTTATTTTAAAAAGTATGAAAAAAATCTCTCTTTATATTGTTTGAGAATGACTGAGCAAAAATACAGCATAAAAAGTCTGTATACTTGTGGACAGCAATTAGTATTTTCCATAAGGGAAAATAGTGTTAACATTTAGGTATATAAAAAAGTCAGGAGGTGAAGTCTGAATGCATTCGTTATTATCAAGACAAAAAGAGATTATTATATATCTCATGGATAAAACAAATTATATACCCGTAAAAAATATTGCAGAAAATATAAGGGTATCAGAGAAAACTGTTTACAGAGAATTGAAAACAATAGAGGAATACCTGAGCAGCAGATATATATTTTTGGAAAAACGGCCGGGGACAGGAATAAAGCTCAAGATTACAAAAGAGCAGAAAATGAAACTGAATTTTGAACTTCATATAGGAAAAGAAAATAAAAATGATTATATGTCCACAGAACACAGGAGACAAAAAATACTTACAGAATTTTTGAGCAATTCCCCAAAGGCCTATTCTATACAGCAGTTATCGGAAAAATATTATATAAGCAGGGCTTCTATAGTAAATGATCTGAAATATATAGAAGACTGTATAAAACAATATGATCTCCGGCTCGAAAGAAATAAAAACGGAACTATGCTTACCGGCTCGGAAATGAATATAAGAAAAGCTATTCTGGGAATAATAAACGAGCTTATAGCTGTAAATCATGAAAATAAGCACGGAACAAGGGAATCCAGGCTTGATGATGAAAATCTGCATGAACTCTTCGGGCAGTTTGGAAGAGAGGATGTAGAGGCAGTCGCAGAGATTCTAAAGGAGACAGAACAACAGCTAAATTACAAAATGGGTGAAATATACTACATAAATATGATAACACATGTATTGATACTGATAAAAAGACTCAGACACGGAAATATCCAGTATGAAAATAAAATAAAAACCGATGCCAGAAAAACTGATGAAAGAATTCACAGTATATCACAGGAAATGGCAGAGAAAATATCTGAAACTTTTAAAATAGAAGTACACGATGAGGAAATTTATTTTATATATCAGTATCTCATTTCCTCAGGTATGGAAATCAGCAATGCTGGAACTGATAAAAGCGGGTTTTTGCTTGATACCAGTCCTGTAATAATGGATATAGCAGGAGAAATAATAGGGAAAATTTCAGAAATAGCGGATTTTAAATTAAAACCTGATAATCAGCTGTATGAAAGTCTGATTCTGCATCTGAAAGCTATGATGAACAGATTGAAATATAATATAAGCATAAAAAATCCCATTCTGGAAGATATAAAAAAGGAATTTTCCGCGATTTACGGACTGGTGGGGCTTGTAACGCTTGATACGATGGAAAAATATGACATAAGAATTATCAGTCCTGATGAAATAGGATATCTTACATTTTATTTTCAGGCTGCAATAGAGCAGAATATGAAACAGAAAAAAGTACTGGTGGTATGTTCAAGCGGAGTGGGATCGTCGCATTTGCTGAGAGGACGTATAAGAAATTCATTTCCTGAATGGGATATTGTAGACGTAATATCTACAGGACGGCTGAAAGCAGGATATGATCTGGAAAATATTGATCTTATAATTTCTACAATAAATATCTCGGATACAGGCATGCCTGTAGCATATGTAACGGCATTATTTAACGAAGCTGATGTGCGGAATGTAACCGAAATATACCTGAAAAATGCATTGAAGAGTAAAAATACTGTTTTTTCATTTAAGGTAATAAAAAAGTTTTTAAATAAAAAATATATTCAGATAGAGAATGAAATTTTTTCAGAAAAAACCAGTGTAAAGAAATTAATAAAAAAAATTATAAATGAAAATTATCTGGATAAAAGAAACATCAATGAGTATATTTCTGAAACACATATTAATAAAAACTTTTCTGTATACCTTATAAAAAAAGAAATAGTAACAAAAACACGTATAGGTTTCAGAATAAAAAGCAATACTTCAGGGGAATACAAAGCGGATATAATAATCGGGGTTAAGGATAATGATGAAGTACACAGACAATTATTAAAGGAAATATTTGAACTTTATAATAACAAAGAACTGCTGAAAAAAATATGTTATTGCAGAAATACCAATGAAATCTGCGAATTAATAAATTTAAATTAGTATCCTGCCTTATTTATATTTTGACATATGAACAAGCTGGTGAGGGATGAGATTCAGGGCTATTTCTGTTACTTTGATATTTTACAGCCTGAATATTCAGACCGGAAGGGTACAAATATTTTGAAACCCATGAAATCTTTGCATATGAAGATAGCGGAAAGGACATATATGGATATAACAAAAGTGATTAATGAGAAAACTATTAATTTGAATCTAAAGGGAAGAAACAAGGACGAGGTCTTGAGTGAACTAACAGATCTGCTCTTTAACGAAAACATTATTGATTCAAAAGAGGGGTTTCTTAAGGATGTTTATAAGAGAGAAGCGGAAGGACAGACAGGACTGGGGAATTATATAGCTATTCCGCACGGGAAATCTGAAAGTGTACTAAAGACTTCACTTGCAATAGGAAGGACGAACAATACTGTAGAATGGGAAACTCTGGACGGAAAGCCGGTAAAATGTATTATTTTGTTTGCAGTAAGAGCAGTGGATAAAACAACAACACATATAAAACTGCTTTCTCAGGTGGCAGAAGCGCTTGCTGATGATGATATCACTGAAAAACTTCTGACTAAAGAAAATCCAAAAGAAATAATGGAGTTATTCAGGGAAAAAAAATAAAACAGTAATCAAAAAAACAGGGAGGAAACTTATGAAAATAGTAGGGATAGCTGCATGTACGTCAGGAATAGCACATACTTATATTGCAAAAGAAAAATTGATACGTGCTGCACAAGAGGCTGGACATGAAGTTCACATTGAAACGCAGGGTACTATTGGAACAGAAGAAGAATTAACAAGTCAGGATATCGCAGACGCAGATATTGTTATTATTGCAGCAGATATTGCAGTGTCAGGAAAAGAACGTTTTAAAGGAAAGAAAACAATTGAAATTCCAACTAGTGTCTGCATTAAATCATCAAAACAATTAATTAAAAAGATTGAAGAAGAATTAGGAAAATAAAGGAGGAAAAATATGAAGAATATAGGTCAGGAGTTAAAAAAACATGCATTAACAGCCATATCGTATATGCTTCCGCTTGTAGTGGCATCAGGGCTTCTTATTGCAATTGGTAATTTAATGGGCGGGGAAGTTGTTACAGATATAGAAAAAATGACAATTCCCAGTGCATTAACATCACTTGGAGTATTTGGGATGGGGTTACTGCCTTCGTTCATCTCAGGTTATATCGCATATAGTATTGCTGACCGTCCCGGAATAGCACCCGGATTTTTAATGGGGCAAATTGCTTCGTTTCTTGGTGCGGGATTTTTAGGAGGGATGATTGGAGGATATTTTGTTGGATATATTGCATTGGCAATTAAAAAATATCTAAAAGTTCCAAAGTGGGCACAGGCATTAATGCCGATGATGATTATTCCGACGTTATCTGCTATTATCGGCGGACTGCTGATGTATTTTGTAGTCGGGACACCAATTGTATGGATTACAAACGGATTAACAAATTTTATTGTCGGGCTTGACAGTTCAGCTAAAATTTTATATGGATTTATTATCGGCGGATTAGGCTGTATTGATTATGGAGGGCCTATTAGTAAAGTTCCGAATTTAATTTGTGATGGATTATTATTAGAAGGTATTACTGAGCCGGAAGCGATTAAAGTATTGGCAGCTATGGTTCCGCCGTTAGGGGTAGCGTTATCTCTTGTTCTTTCCAGAGTTTTGAAAAAAAATATTTATAAAAACACAGAAGTTGAAAATATTAAAGTAGCATTTCCAATGGGATTATGTATGATTTCTGAAGGAGTTATCCCAATTGCTATGAATGATTTGTTGAGAACTGTTTTTTGCACTTCAATTGGTTGTGGAGTAACAGGTGCAATTAGTTTTTCATTAGGGGTGGGAAGTAAGGTGCCATCTGGCGGAATATTTGTTATTCCGGCTATGAGTAATCCATTAGGAGCAGTAATCGCTTTATTAAGCGGTACTGTCGTAACTGCTGTTTTACTGGTTATTGTAAAGAAAAGAGTAAATCCGGAAGATGAAATTATTTCTGACGATGAAAAAGAAGTAGATTTATCAAATATCGTTATTAGCGGATAGGAGCGGTAAAAATGTATGTTTCAATGAAAGAAATGCTAAATAATGCCAATAAAAATAATTATGCAGTATTGGCTGTAAATTGCTTTAATATGGAAACTGTGAGAGCTGCAGTGAAAGCAGCAGAAGAAAAAAGAGCACCGATAATCATAAATATAGTGCAGGATCATTTTCAGGAACATGCAAAGGCTGAATTAATTGCACCTATAACAGAAGAACTGGTGAAAAATAAAAATATTCCTGCAGCATTAAATCTTGATCATGGAAAAGATTATGATTCTTGTGTTTATGCACTCAGGCATGGATTCACTTCTTTGATGATAGATGCAAGCAATAAACCGTTTGCAGAAAATATAGAAATTACCGGCGAAGTGGTGCGGCTTGCCAAAGCAGCGGGTCTCAGCGTGGAGGGTGAGTTAGGTCATATCGGTTCAGGAAGCTCATATAACTGTGAAAATCAAAAAGAGCTTTATACTGATCCGAGTGAAACAAAAGAGTTTTTTGAGAAAACCGGAATAGATGCTCTGGCAGTTTCCTGTGGAACAGCTCACGGTCTTTATAAAGAGGGAGTAGTTCCCAAGATTAATTTTGAGCTTATCAAGAAAATAAAAAATATTACCGGAAAACCGCTGGTTTTACACGGCGGAAGCGGTGCAGACGGGGAAGGACTCAGAAAAGCAGTTTCCTGCGGGATTAATAAAATCAATGTAGGGGCAGATATATTCAAAGCAGGAAGAAAGAAAATATATGAAGAATTAATGGGAAACCCTGATGCTGATTTATTTAAACTGATGATAAAAATGGAAAAGGCATGTAAGGAAGAGATAATAAGATATCTTGCATTTTCAGGTTCAGAGGGACGGGCAGAAGAAATAATAAAAGAGGCGGCTTTTTAAATAAATAAAAAAATAAGGAGATGAAAATATGTTACTAACAATGAAAGAATTACTGGAAACAGCACAAAAAAATAAATTTGCAGTAGGGGCGTTTAACGTGGCAGACAGTACATTTTTGAGAGCAGTGGTAGAAGAAGCGGAAAGGGCAAAATCACCGGCAATAATAGCGATTCATCCCACAGAACTTGAATTTGTTACTGATGAATTTATATCATATGTAAAGCACAGAGCATATGTAAGTAATGTACCCCTTGTTATACATTTGGATCATGGCGGGAATATGGAAGAAATAGTGAGAGCAATTAAATGTGGATTTACTTCGGTTATGATAGACGGTTCAACACTGCCGTATGAGGAAAATGTAAGTATCACAAAAAGAGTGACGGAGATAGCACATGCAGCGGGGGTTTCCGTAGAAGGAGAACTGGGGACTATAGGGCAGACTGGTAATTCTGTGGAAGGCGGAGTCAGTAAGATTACATATACTGATCCTGAACAGGCAAAGGACTTTGTCACGAGAACAGGAGTGGATACTCTCGCAGTAGCAATAGGGACTGCACACGGGATATATCCTAAAGATGTGAAATCGGAGCTGCAGCTGGATATTTTGAAAAAAATAAGAGAGGCAACTGATATTCCTCTGGTACTTCATGGAGGTTCTGCGAATCCTGACAGTGAAATAGCAGAGTCAGTAAGGCTCGGAGTAAGCAAAATAAATATTTCAAGTGATATGAAATATGCATATTTTAAAAAAGCACGGGAAATTTTAAGCACTACAGAATTATGGGACCCGAATGTAATATATCCTGAATGTATAACAGAAGCCCAGAAAGTCATAAATCATAAGATGAAATTATTTTCATCAATAGACAAATCAGGGCTTTACAGATAAAATCATAATTTTATGGGAGTGATAAAACTGTATGGATAGAGAAATATCTGAAAATATAAAAGGCGGGGTATTGGAATAAAACAGTATACAACAGCTCCTAATATAAGATACTGGTTCAGAGCAGGGAATAAAAGGTGCGGGGGTCAGCGGATTTTCTTCAAATAGTGAAGATTCCAGTGATACTTTTATGAATCCTGATGTAAATAAAATCTGAAATAGAATATATAGTACCGATTTTTGGGATTTTCCCCGAAAATCGGTATTTTTATATTTATTTAATTGACAGAACTGTTATTTTATATTGAAATATGTTAAACTAACGAATGTAATTAATTATAGATTTATTTATGTTTTTTAATATGAAATATTACAGAAGGAGTAAAAAGTGAAGAAGAAATTTATTTTGATGTTTTATTTGCTGTTAATGGGAGCGGCAGGATACCAGCTTTATCTTTGGGGAGTGAGTAACAGATATACAGTGAAAGATAATTATCTTATTGTTTATGAAAGTAACGGAAAACTATACGAAATAGGGAAAATCGGCAGAAAAGCCGCAACAGAAAAAAACTCCGGAAATAACAGCCTTTATTTGGATACCGTAGGACCAGAAATAGAAAAGATAATAGCTGTCTCACAAGATGATTATCAGGTGAAAGATACAAATAATAAATACTTTTCCGGAGAGGTAATGATAAAACCCGGAAAATATATCATAATAAAAGAAATACAAAAAAATGCAGCAGAAATAGAGCGGGATTATCTGCTTCTGGATAATGACGGAAATATTCTGCATACATTTTCCGACTTATCAAAGGATAAATTTCTTTTTAAATTACCGCAGGTACACAGTTCGTCTAACAGCGAAGAGAAAGGGTATACAATGTATCAGGACGGGTTTATAAATATAACTGAAGTGATAAAATTATACGGGAAAAATATGAAAGTACATTATGATGAAAAAAATCTTCTTTTCATCATTTCATTTTAGTAAAAATATCAGATATATTCAGAAAATTATTTTATATATAAAACTTATTTATTAATAATAAAAATATATAATTATTAAATATTCAGTTTATGTTTTGTTTTAGGAAAAATTGTAATAATTCTATTTTTATAATAGTTGACATTTTGTAGAAAAAAGTTATAATTAATTGTCAGGTTTTTAAAAAAATATTGTGAAATGAGGTGATAAAAAGGATATATATCAAAAAAAGAAAGGGGAAATAAAACTTATCTGTCATTTATTTTTTGAAAAGGACAGTAATTAAATTAATTATATTTGTGTATTGAATGCTTTAATCATTTAAAAAAAGTTTATTTTGGATGATATAAAAAGAGATTGTTGACATTTTAACAGGGGAAAAATGTATATAAATAGAAAATATATGAAAATAATTATATTTAACAAAATATAATTTATTTAAACTTTATATTTATAAAAAATAATGTTATAAGTAAAATATGATTTTAATAAAGGAGATGATATATCAAAAAAATGAAAAAAAACTACCAAAAACTACCAAAAAACAAAATCAGTATAAAAGTGAGTTTCAGGAGGAATTTATGAGAAGAAATGAAAAATTATTATTATCTTTTTTAGCCTTGAATGCCGCAGTATCTATGAATGCCAGTGCTGCGGAAAATCAGCTTACAGCTAAGTATGACAGGCTTTATGAAAGTATGATAAAGAATATTAAAAGTGGAAAATCTAATGATAAGGCATATCAATTACTAGAAAGAACGCTCAACCAAAGAAATAAGGAATTAAAAGACTTATATTTGCAGAGTGATTTTGTGGTAAAACCGGAATATCTCGAATGGCAGATATTTTTCAGCGGTTTTTATACAGAACAGAACAGAGGAGATAATACTCTGGAAAATGCTGAATTTTATTCTAAGCCAAAAACGCACAGCAGTGCAATAAAACAAAATCAGGAAGCTTATGACAGAATGGAAGCAGAACTGAGAAATACCGGACTTCTTTCAGCATCACAATTAGAGTCAATAATGGGCGGATATTACAATGTGATAAATGAATTAGACGTACAAAATCAGGAAATAATAAGAAATATACTGGATAACGGACTAAAGTATATAACTAAAATAGATGGTTTTAAGAGTTATCAAAGTCCGCAGAAACCAAAAGAAATCGATCTCGGAATAAATATAACACCAAAGGTAATAAACAGAAATCCTTTGAACCCGGCACCATCAATACCGGCAGAACCAAATATAGTATTACCTGACTTTACACCTGATGTTCCTGTGTCACCCACAGTACCGACACTTACAATTAAAGCTTTTAATCCTGTGTCACCTGTACCTGTAGTGCCTAATACAACAACACCGCCGAATCTGACATTTATACCAACAGGTTTTGGTCAGGATCAAATGTATATAATTCAGAACAGCAGCGGTCAGGGGATAATGTTTGGAAATCAGGAAGAAATAGAAGCAGTGGGAACAGTAAATGTATCAGCTGGTTCGACAACTTCTTTTACCGGTACTATAAACTATATACAGGGAGGAACTCCTTTATCACTGACAAACGGAGCCTATGGTTCTGTGACTAATGCATTTTACAGTATGGTAAATAACTCTGATGTTAATATAAAAGGAAATTTTAACATACAGAATACAGATACATTTTCATCAAATACATATCGTTTTATAAGTTATAATCCTTATAATGTAACCAGTCAGGGAATTAAAGTGGATTTTAGCGGAACAATGGACTTGAATGGGAAGACTACAGGGAATTCAGTTCTTGTAGGTGTGGAGCATCAGTTGTTATATGGTAATGGAAGCGGGACCAGTCCTGCCATGCTAACAGGATATTCCACTTTTGAGAATACAGGAACGATAAATCTGGCATCGGGAACACAGGTAATAGGGATTATGGTCGATTCAGAGGGGACACAGTCACCGTATAAATCTTATACAATAAATTCGGGGACAATAAATGTAAATAATACTGAAAGTATAGGAATAGATTTTGGAGCATATGTGGGAAATCCTGCTATGGGCGGGACATATGCAGCAGGAGATTTAAATGGGAAACCATATACAGGTCATCCAAATGTAGAAGTAAGACCCGGAAACATTAATGTAAACGGAAGTCTGAATTACGGGCTAAGAGTACAGGATCTATCAAACAGTCCGGATTCATGGTATGGAGGGGTATTAGGTGCTGACTACTATGAATATGCAGAGATTGACGGATCAAACGGGATAATAACAGTTGCCGGGACAAATAATGTAGGGGTATCATTTTCACAGAAAATAGCAACAGCAGCTTCTACAGATCCCATAGGAAATGTAAGAAACTTGAGAGTAGTTCTTGATGGGACAAACGGTGTAGGAGTTTTGAGAAGAGGAGATTATCTTAACACTCAAACTGAGGATATGGTTTTAGGAAGCACTCATCTAAGCCTTTTGGAATTTGATGACAACGCAACGGGCGGAGTTCTCATAAGATCTGACTTTAAAACAGTGGCTCTGGACAGAGATCTAACAATAAGCAAGGGAAATGGAAATAATACTGTAATGCAGTCAAACGGAACAGATACATTAATAAGACTTAATACAGGAAAAACCATAAATATAAACTCAGGAATAGATACAGTGACGGGAATGCTGGCATCTAACAACGGATCATTGACAAATAACGGAACAATAAACCTAGGAGCGGAAAACTCACAGGGAATTGCAGTTTTGAGCGGTTCAAGCGGTCTGAATACAGGCACTATAAATTCAAGCGGTAATAATTCCGTTGGTATTTATAATGAGGGAACATTCAGCATGACAGGAGGAACTGTAGATATATCTTCCAATAAAGGAATAGGGCTATATACCAAAGATAACACTGTAAGCACAACAATATCAGGCGGAACAATAATTTCATCTAACGGAGCAATAGGTCTTTATGCAGACGGACCGAATTCAGCAGGAGGAGCAACGGTAAATCTTACGGGAACTGCGAATCTTGTTGCCAATAGCGGAGGACTAATGCTGTATAATTACTCATCAGCAGGAGATGCAGTAGGGAAATTTAATGTAACTGGTACAGTTAATGCAGCAGTGAATTCTAACGGGACAGCATTTTACTTTAAAGGAGTACCGGCAGGAATAAATGCATTTTTAACAAATATGATAACAGGAAGCGGAAAATTAAATATAAAACTGACAGATTCGACTTCAAGTCTTTTTGTACTGGATAATCCCGGAAGTATAATCAATCTAAGTGACGCTACACCGGAAGGAATAGCTGGAAGTCTTCCGTCAACAGTAACAATAGATGCTTCAAGCAATCCGAATTACAAACCGTATTCGGTATTCAAAGGCGGATTAAACATAGATCTGAATGTTAATATAGATAATGGAAATGATGCATATAACAGATCAGAATTTATTTCTTCAAAAGTGGAACTGTTAAGCGGAAAAACAATGACAGGAACACTTGCAGGGCAGTATGCAATCGGGCAGGAAAGCTATCTCGGAAATACAGGAAGAAATGATATAACAATAAATGTAAATAACGGATCGAAAATAAATATGTCAGGTACAGGTTCTGTGGGGATAGTAGTTAACTATGGTGAAGTTCTGAATAACGGTGAAATATCAGCTGTGGGATCAGATTCTATAGGAGTAGTGGCATATAACGGTTCTTTTATAAGAAATAACGGAAAAATAACTGTAGGTGCAGGCGGCGTGGGAATATACGGAGAAAATAAAGTAAATCCTGATTACGGAAATGGAAAAATAGAAATTGAAAATGATGGTATAATCAATTCAATTGCTGCAACAGGAGGAAGAAGCTACGGTGTATTTGCCAATAATACTGAAACATCAGTATCAAGAGCAGATTCTACAGTAAAATTATTCTCAAATTCTAATATAGATATGTCAGCACAGACAGGCGGAATAGGAGTTAGTGCCAAAAAGTCAACAATAACTAATGACGGAAAAATAACAGTAGGAAAAGACGGAATTGCATTTTATACAGAAGACAGTGAAGTAACAATAAACGGCGGGGAAATTAACCTGAAAGGTGACGGAGTAGTAGGCTTTTACATGACAGACAGTATTTTGAACGGAAATTCCGGAACAATAAACATAGACGGAAAAAATATCGTGCTGTTTCACATGCTGAATTCTACTTTTACCAATAATCTTACTATAAATGCTGCAGCGGGTTCATCGTATATTATAGGGAATATGACAAATACAACTTATACTTATACAGGTACCCAGAGTCTCGGATCGGGAAGTACACTGCTAAATGGTATTGACTCGGCTATTTTATTCGATTCATCCGCAAATATCAGCTCAGCGGGAACAGGTGTAGTTGCTCTTTTACTAAACGGGCAATATACAGGAGGATTTGTATCTCCATATTCAGTGGAAGGGGAAAATAAAGGAACAATAAGCCTTGGTAATGATTCAGCTGCTATATATGGTAAAAACGGTGCAAGACTTTCAAATACCGGAACTATAAGTGTAGGAGAATCTTCCGTGGGACTTTATGCACTAGGTTCAGGGGCAGATGTAAAAAATACCGGAACAATTAATATAGGTAAGAATTCCACTGGATTGTACCTAAGAGGCGGACAAGATATAGTAAATAATAATATTATAGCGGGTGCCGGTTCAGGATCAATCGGAATGTACACAGACAGTAATACCGGAATTGTGGAAAATAATAATGCTATAGACTTATCAGGAGATAAAGTAATAGGAATATATTCGGTAAACGGAACACAGAATATAGTAAATAACGGTACGATAAAAATCGGAAATTCAGGAAGCACTGATGATCCGGGAATTGGAATATATACAAAAAGTCTTACAGACACTATAGTAAATAACGGAACTATAGAAACAGGAACAAAAGCTCTGGGAATCTACAGTCTGGGAACTTCTGTAACTCAAAATGGTATAATAAAAGTCGGAGACGAAGGAACAGGTATATATAAAGAGCAGGGAATACTGGATATAAATAACGGTGCACAGATTTTAATAGGAAATAATGAAGCTGTGGGATTGTATGCGGTAAATAATGCAACTGTAAATATAAGACCTACAGCGGTAATGAGCATAGGATCGGGAAGTTACGGTACTATACTTGAAAACGGTTCTAGTTTATGGAATCAGGCTGCAGTGACACTATCGGATAACAGTATATTTACATATGGAAATAAAGCAAGTTCAATAATAAATGACGGTCAGATAAATATGACCGGCTCGGATAATACAGCTTTTTATATGGTAAAAGCTGGAAGTATACTGAATAATGCCAATATTACAGGCACTGCTGGAACAGGAAATATAGGAATATATAACAGAGGAATCTATGCTGTGGAAGAACTTCAGGGAGATCTTATGAAGCTGGAAGGTCTTCAGACTGAAGGAGTAATAATAAATGATGCTGATATTACATTGGGGAATTCAAATCTGATAGATATGGGCAATGGACAGAAAACAGGATATTCTGTGGGTATTTATGCCGAAGGTGCTACGGTGGAGAATAAAGCAGGAAGAACTATTACTGTGGGTGAAGACGGCGTAGGTATGTATGCGAAAGATGCATTTACTGCATCATATAACTATGGAACAATTATAGGTAACGGGAACAGAGCCATAGGAGTATTTGCAGATAATACGAGAGTAGAAAATCATGGTAAAATAATCATGACCGGTGATGATGTAATAGGAATGGCAGGAAGAAACGGGGCACAAATTTATAACGCTGCAAGCGGTGAAATATATGTTACGGGTAAAAATGTAACAGGAATTTATCTTGCAGGAGGAACGACAACAGTAGAAAATCACGGGAAAATCATAATAACCAATACAGGAGGCGCTGATGAAAACGGCGTAGGAATACGTTATACTTCTGACTTTAATACTTCAAACATAATTGGAGGAGCCGGGAATATAAGCGGAACAGGTTATGTGGAAACCGGATTTACTTCAAAAAGTTATGAGCTTCCGGAACTGCCTACATTAATAAACTCTGGAGAAATAATAATAGATGTAGCAAATAAATTCTCATATGAAAATATGAAAGTTATCGTAAAAGTAGATCCTTCTACGAATCAGGCTACTACAAATGCTTCAAGCCAGGTAGGTTTCGGAGGAAGTACAATACCGGACAAACTTGAGATAACACCTGATTTTTCCCAAGGAACTTCTGCTGACAGATATGTTCTTCAGAATATATTCAGAGGGCTTGACGGAAAAGGACAGTATATAAGCCAGTCGTTAACATGGGATGCTACAGGACAGGGGTCTGACATAGTTATGACAAGAATATCATATGATAAATTTACTGACGGACTTTGGTATGAAGACTTTGGAAGAATTCTTAATGAGAAATATGCGGGGCAGACAGGCGACGGATTAAAAGTATTTGATAAAATAGACATGATTCAGTCTGAGCCTGAATTCAGACACGCTATGGCAAGTCTTGCAGGAAATGTGTATGCGAACATAAATCAAAGAGAGGCAGATATAGCATCGATTTTCTCAAACTCAAATGATTTAATGCAAAATTCTGGAAATAACACAAAAGAAAACTTGAAAATAAATGTAATAGCCGGAAGAGGAAGAACAAATGAAGATACAGACGGAGTTGTACCTTATGACTATACTACAGCAGGTGTACTGGCTCTTAGAGAGGTGGAAAGAACTTACAGACACACATTCGGTTACTCGCTTGGGTATCTGCATACAGGATTTGAATTCAAAGATGATAACAAAAGTGAAGAATGGGTAGATACAATTCAGCTTGGTCTTCATAATAAATATGAGACAAACGGATGGAAACTGAGAAATGACCTTACAGGAAGAGTAAGTTTACATAATATAGACAGAAATATTGACTGGCCTTCACCTGTGGGCAGATCAGAAATGAACGGAACTTACGAAACATATTCGGTAACTTTGGATAATATTATCGGGAAAGAAATACCTGTAGGGAAGAAATTCAGCGTAACACCATACGGGGCATTCAAGGCAATGTATGTTACAAGACCGACATTCAGCGAAAGCGGACTTGAAAGGCTGGAAGTAGAAGGTAATGATGCATGGAGTGCAAAGCCGAGAGCAGGTGTAGAATTAAAAACATCTGTGCCTTTAGGGTCGAAATCTGCATGGGAACTGAAAGGAGCGCTTGACCTTGCTTATGAGTATGAACTGGCAGGATTAAACGAAAGGGAATATGCGAAACTTATTGCGGTGGAAGATGATTACCACAAGCTGTCAAAACCTGAAGAGGAAAAAGGAACTTTCAGGGCAAGGGCTTCTGTGGGAGTGGAAGTAACAGACAGATACGGAGTTTTTGTTACTGGTGAATACGGAGTAGGAAATAAAGATCAGGATGACTACAAAGTAGGGATAACACTTAAAGCTGTATTTTAGGATAAAAGCAAATAATTATAAAATAAAGAATACTGCAGTGAAATGAAAATTTTACTGCGGTATCTTTTAAAATTATAAAAAAAATTTTAGGAAATGAAAAACTGTAAAAGAGATATATAATCAAAAAAGGAGAATTGGATATGAACGGGAATATTGATTTACAACCAAATGAAATAATAGTGGAAAAAGTAAAAGGTGATATGTGGGATTTCGGGCAAAAGAGAGGAAGTTATATTTTTACAAATCAAAGGGTAGTATTTACTCCGTCATCTTTGATTGGTAAAGCCAAAAATGTGGAATTCTCATATAGTGAGATAGATACATTGAAAAAATGCGGGATTGGACCTATTTTACTGCCAATTCTTCCGTTTGGAATAAAGGTGGTAACAAAAGAAGGGAAAAAATATAAATTATCGCTGCTTAACAGAAATAAATGGTTTAATCTGATACAAAACAGCTAAAATTAAATAATATGATAAAATAAGCGGTGTACTGAAAAAATCAAGTACACCGCAGTTTTTTATTAATTTGTGATAATATAATTTTTATATTTTTCAATGTCGCTTTTACGACATTCAACAGTAATTTTTGTGCCGTTTTCTTCATGCTTTATGTCAAGAACAGAAGCATTTTCACTAAAATGTGATACTATTTCACCTTTGTTATACGGAATCAAAAATACAGCTTTCTCATAATTCTGAAAAATTTTCTCATAGATCTTTTCAAGAAGTAAATCCAGACCGATATCTTTTTTCGCAGAAATATAGATGGAATCTCCGTCATCTTCGGGAATTTCTTTTTCAGTGAGATCTGATTTGTTATAAACATATACAACCGGTACATCTTTTATTCCGACTTCAGCAAGAGTGGAATTAGTGGTTTCCATCATATTTTTGCAGTGAATGCTGGAATAGTCCACCACATGAATAAGCAGATCAGCCTCACGGACTTCCTCAAGAGTAGAACGGAAAGCCTTTATCAGATGATGGGGCAGATTACTCACAAATCCAACAGTATCAGTAAGAAGAAATTTCTTCTTATCTGGAAGTGTGATATTTCTGACACTAGTTTCAAGTGTGGCAAAAAGCATATCTTTTTCAAATACTTCCTTGCTTTCACCTTTATTAAATTTATTAACGAATTTATTCATAATAGTAGATTTTCCGGCATTAGTGTATCCTACAAGGGAAACAACGGGAATCTGATTCTTTTTACGCTGTTTACGCTGAATACTTCTCTCTTTGATTACATTTTCCAGTTCTTTATTAAGCAGCTGAATACGGTGTTTTATAGTTCTGTAATTGATCTCCAGCTTTGTTTCTCCGGCTCCTCGGTTGCTGGTACCGGAAGCACCGCTTTGCTGATCGAGCTTTTCATCACGGCTGGTACGCATTCTTGGAAGCTCATATTGAAGTCTTGCAATTTCTACCTGAAGCTTTGCTTCTTTGGTTTTAGCCCGCTTATAAAAAATATCCAGAATAAGCTGTGTTCTGTCTATGACTTCTACATCCAGAAGCTCTTCAAGGTTTCTTATCTGATACGGAGAGAGTTCATCATTAAATATAACCATGTCAACACCTGTCTCAGATGTAATATCTTTTAATTCATCAATTTTACCGCTGCCGAGATAATGTCCCGCATGTATTTTGTCAAGGCTCTGTACAAGTCTTTCAGTAACATTGATATTATTGGCATGAGCAAGATTTTCCAGCTCATCCATCATATAATCAAAGTCTTTTTGATTATTTATTTTTACTCCTATAATAATTGCATTTTTTGTCATATATTCCTCCTGATATTTTCACAAAAACCAGTTTCCCATTTCATTAATTTAGTCAAAAAACGGAAATCAATTCAGCAACTGAATATTTTTGAACAGATTATTGATTTATTTAACAGTATTATAAATTTAATGTAATAAAAAAAGATAGTCAGTAACTATCTAAAAATTTATAAAATAAATTGTACGCTATAAAAACAGGAGCGTAAATCATTCGCCGAAATTCGGATAGACTAATACACCTCTGAGCAAACAGAGTTTTTGCATATTTAATTGTTTAATCATTTTGCATTTTTAATTTAGCAATCCACATCGCGAACAATCCTCCAGTCCTTTTAATATCAAGTTTATAATAACACATATTTATCGTAAATGCAATTCAAAATACAGATGAAACTTTTTCAGAGATGAAAATATATGTTAATAAATAAGGCAAAATAATTAAATTTAATATTCGAGTCTTTACAAAAAAACAATAATATGATAATTTATCTATTGTAGAGATAAAATATTGATATTCTCTCATAAAATAACTGTGAAATTTAGGAGGAAAAAATGAAAAAGTTTATTTTGGCAGTTTTGTTTATTTTAAGCGCTTTAATTTATTCAGAACCTATCAAATTATCAAATATTTACAATAATAAAGGACCATGGTCTGTTGTAACAGCAGAAACAGGAAGTACATCAGGGGCAAAAGTAATATTAGCCGGAAATCCTTATAAAGATATCAGAACTGTAGATATCGATAATCCAAGCGGTGATATGTATTTTTATAAAGATTTGACTTTCGTAAAATCTGACGGCGGAGAAATTGATTTTGTGAGAACAGAAATACCGAAAGACAGTCTGAAAACTACTGTAACAACTTATAGCAGCTTAAAAGAAATATATAAAAACTGGGATAAAATGGCTTTAGTAAGTAAAAGCGGGAGCGGGGACGAAGAAGTAATAGGTGTATTCAATAAAAAAGCATACAAAGATATACAAATTTTTAATAAAGGAAATAACACAATAGTTAAATATTTTGATGTATATTTTATCTTTGATAAAAATGACTGTGAGTTTAAAGATGCCACAGCATGGAGTTAATTGAATAAAGATACGGAAAATGTTCTCTGAATTTTTGGAGGACATTTTTTTATTTTTAGAGACTGTTATTTTGAATTATGTAATATTTAAGGTATAATTAAGGAATGAAACCAAACTAAAAAAGTATAACAGGAGGAGAGATGCCTTATTTTAAATACAAAGAGAAAAATATTTATTATGAAGAAAGAGGGACAGGAGATATTCCAGTAATATTCCTTCACGGGAATACTGCATCTTCTAAAATGTTCAGTGAAATTGTCAGTTTATATGAAAAAGATTTTAAGATATTTATGATAGACTTTCTTGGGCATGGAAATTCAGACAGAATAACAGAAATTCCTGATAACATCTGGTACGAAGAAGCTTTGCAGACAGTGGAGTTTTTGAAAAATATTCGTATGGAAAAGATAAATATAATAGGGACAAGCGGAGGTGCCTTGACAGCAATAAATGCGGCTTTACTGTATCCTGAAAAAATAAATAAAATTATAGCAGACAGTTTTGAAGGCGAATATGCTCTGGATATTATAGGAGAAAATATAGAGAATGAGAGGGCAGCTTCTAAGACTGATCCTGATATGGCCGGCTTTTGGGAGAGAAATCATGGGAAAGACTGGGAAACAGTGGTTGATAATGATACTAAAGCAATAGTAAAACATTATCAAAATGTGAAAAATTTTTTTCCGGTGAAATTATCTGAACTAAAAGTTCCGGTATTGCTTACCGGAAGTCTTGAAGATGAATTCTCAGAGTATGTTTCTTTTGAAAAAACTTATGGAAAAATGCTTGAAGAAATATCTGACGGAAGGATGTACCTGTTTGGAAAAGGCGGTCATCCTGCATTTATCACAGCTGGAGAGGATTTTCTCAAAATAGCAAAAGAATTTTTTGAATAATAAAAAAGCAGACTTTTAAGGGTCTGCTGATTTATTATATAATTTATATTTCTTTCGCAGCTAATTCATCAAGATCTAAATCTTCATCATAATTAACATTATCAAAATCAAAACCGTTCAGGTTCATAAATTCTTCTCTCGCACCTGCATAATCAGTAAGTTCTTTGAAATTCTCAGGTGTAACTTTATCCCATAAATTCTCAACAGCTTCCTGAACATCCGGTCTCATTTCCCAGTTATCAGGTCTTAGTCTTCTATCAGAATCTATTTCTTTATGATCCCCGTAAACCATATCTTTTAGTAATCTGTGTTTCTGTTCAATAGTTCCTTCATGTATTCCTTTTTCTTTCATTATCTTGTAAAGCAAAGCTGCATAAAGAGGAAATACAGGTATAACTGCACTTGCTCTTGTCATAAGAGCTTTACTTAATGAAATATAAGCTTCTCCGTGATATTTCTCGGCAAGATAATCGTTTAACTCGTTAGATGTCTTTTCAATATCTCTTTTAGCAGCTCCGATAGTACCTTCTTTGTAGATACCGTAAGTAACTTTCGGCCCGAGATATGAATATGCAACAGTCTTAAATCCTTCAGTAAGGACACCGGCACCGTCCAGAGCTTCTATCCAAAGCTTCCAGTCTTCCCCGCCCATTACTTTTACTGTACTTATTAACTCATCTTCTGTAGCAACTTCCATTTTTCCGTTTTCGATAATTTCTTTTTCCAGATTTATAGTAGGACCTTCAATTTCGTTAGTAGTAGACTTCAGTGCTGATCTGTAAGTTATTCCTGTTTTGGGATCAGTTCTTACACCACTTGCAAGACTGTATATAAGCAGGTCGATCTTTCCGCCGAACTCATTTTTTATATATTCAATAACATTTTCTTTTATTTCATCAGAAAAAGCATCACCCATAAAATTTTTAGCAATTAATCCTTCACGACGGGCTTCTTCTGTAAAGGCTACTGTATTCCACCAACCGGCAGTCCCTACTCTTTTACCTTCCACACCTTTTTCAAATGCGACACCAATAGTATCAGCGCCGGCACCAAAAGCCAAAGAGATTCTGCTTGCCAGACCATACCCAGAAGAAGAACCAATTATTAAAACCTTCTTAGGTCCGCTATATTTATCTGATTTTTTTACATAGTCTATCTGTCTTTTAACGAATTCTTCACATCCTACGGGATGGGCAGTAAGTGCGAGACTCCCCTTTAATCTTGGCTTGATAACCATTGTTAACCTCCTAAAAACTTTAATACTTTATAAAGTATACAATATTAGATAAAATATTACAAGCATAAATCAAGAAAATGTTTAAATGTTTTTGGCAGTTTCGAAAATATATGATAAAAGCAGATAAAAAGTACAGACTGCGAATAAAACACAATATAAGGCAATATGTTAAGTTTGTAAAAAAAAATAATAAAAAATTTTGAATTTTATGCAACACTAAAATGCATAGTTTTATTGTAAAATAG
Source organism: Sebaldella sp. S0638 (assembly GCF_024158605.1). Lineage (NCBI taxonomy): Bacteria > Fusobacteriati > Fusobacteriota > Fusobacteriia > Fusobacteriales > Leptotrichiaceae > Sebaldella > Sebaldella sp. S0638. The sequence continues at coordinate 28,999 of NZ_JAMZGM010000020.1, forward strand.
ATAAATTTATGATATAATTTTTTGATCTAAAAACAAAATAAACATATGTTTTTTAAATAGACTAACAAAGGGGTAAAAATAATGTCAGAAACACCGTTAATGAAACAATACAGAGAAATAAAAGAAAATCATCAGGATTCAATATTATTTTTCAGACTCGGGGATTTTTACGAGATGTTCTTTCAGGATGCAGTTACAGCATCAAAAGAACTGGGTCTGACTTTAACTTCGAGAAATAAAGAAAAAGGTATGGATGTGCCTCTGGCAGGTATACCATACCATTCTTCGGCTTCTTATATCACTAAGCTTGTAAACAAAGGATATAAAGTCGCTATATGTGAACAGGTAGAAGATCCCAGAACTGTTAAAGGAATAGTAAAAAGAGAAGTAGTGAAGATAGTGACTCCGGGGACTGTAATAGATGTAGATTCACTGGATGCCACAAGCAATAATTATCTGCTTTCTGTAAAACATCTGGATAATAAGGTGGGAATAGCCTATCTTGATATCACAACCGGAGAATTCAAAGTTTTGGAAATAGAAGATGATAAAGACTATTCCAAGACATTTAACGAACTTTATAAAATAGAACCTAAAGAAATACTGGCAGAATTTAATTTTTACGAAGCTTTGAAAGATAAATTCGATGACTACAGCAAAAAAATTGATTCTAAAATTACTCTGGTAAATAAGCTGAGAGACCCGGAAAAGTTTTTGACGGATTATTTTAACATAGTTTCCCTTGAGAGCTTCGGGATAAGTGAAGTCAGATCAGCTGTTCATGCAGCGGGAATGGTGCTGGATTATGCTCTTTCCATGCAGGTGGAGGGAGAACTTCCCATGGAAAAAATAGAGTATATAAATATAACCAGTTTTGCAGAGATAAACTCAACTACAAGAAGAAATCTGGAACTGACAAGAAATCAGAGAGAGAAAACAAGTTATGGAACACTTCTCTGGGTTTTGGATAAATGCAAAACTTCTATGGGAACAAGATTTTTGAAAAAAATAATTAACAATCCTCTTCTTGAGATAGATGAAATAAAGAAAAGACAGGATGATCTGCAGTATTTTATAGATAATATTCTTATCAGAGAGGAGATCAAGGATAAGCTTGGAGAAGTATATGATCTTGAGCGTCTCGCAGGGAAAATTGTGCTGGGAAATGAAAACGGAAAAGATCTTACAGCCTTAAAAAAATCAATTATATCTTCACTTGAAATAATGGATTTTTTGAGGGAAACAAGTTTTTTTGAAGGAATTGATACGGAAATACTGATTCAGATACGTGATATCATAGAGGAAAGCATAAAAGAAGATGCTCCTTTCTCAATCAGAGAAGGAAATATGATAAAAAGAGGATATAATCAGGAGCTTGACGAGATTTTCAAAATAATGAGTTCCGGAAAAGATTATCTTTTGGAAATAGAGGCAAGGGAAAAAGAGAGAACAGGAATAAAAAATCTTAAGATAAAATATAACAAAGTATTCGGATATTTTCTTGAGGTAAGCAATTCTAATAAAGATCTCGTACCGGAAGATTATATAAGAAAACAAACACTTTCCAATGCTGAAAGATACATAACAGAAGAACTGAAAGAGTATGAGGACAAAATCATCAATTCAAAATCAAAGGTAGAAGAGATAGAATATTATTTATTTAAGGAAATTTCAGGTAAAGTAAAAGAAAAGAAAGAAATACTTAATAAACTATCAGAGATTCTTGCTTACCTTGATGTGGCAATCTCTTTTGCTGTCACTGCAATAGAAAACAATTATGTATGTCCGGAATTTGTGGATGATTATATGATAGATATAGAAGAAGGGCGGCATCCTGTGGTGGAAAAACTCATAGGACGCGAAGAATTTGTTTCAAATAATGTACGTATGGACAAAGAAGGAAATTTCATTATTCTTACAGGGCCGAATATGGCCGGAAAGTCTACATACATGAAACAGATAGGATTAATTCAGATTCTTGCACAGATAGGTTCTTATGTGCCGGCACAGAGCGCCAAACTTTCCATAGTGGATAAAATACTGACAAGAATAGGGGCAGCTGATGATATTGTCAGCGGACAGAGTACATTTATGGTAGAAATGAGTGAAGTGTCAAATATCATAAACAGCGCAACAGAAAAAAGTCTTATCATTCTTGACGAAGTAGGACGTGGTACTTCTACGTTTGACGGGATTTCCATTGCTACGGCCATAACTGAATATATTCATGATAAAATAAAGGCAAAAACAATATTTGCCACACATTATCACGAACTTACAGAACTTGAGGAAAAATTTGACAGTATTTTGAATTACAGGATAGAAGTAGAAGAAAGAGCTACCAGTGTGGTTTTTCTGAGGAAAATAGTACGCGGGGGAGCCGATAAATCTTACGGGATAGAAGTAGCAAGACTAGCTGGTCTTCCTAAAGAAGTCCTTCTGAATAGTAAAAAAATACTGAGAGGACTGGAAAAGCGCAAAGAGCTTATAGAAAAAACAGTTAATGTAGAACAGCTTTCCCTTTTTGCGGAAAATGATATGGTAGAAGAAGAACAGCAGAATCTGAAAGAAGATTTTTACGAGGAATTATTATTTGATATTGAAAATATAGATGTTAATAATTTAACGCCGCTGGAAGCTCTGAGTATTTTAAGCGACCTGAAGAAAAAAATGGAGGAGATAAATTAAATGTGGAAAAAACTTATATACATATTATTGGCTGTTTTTGTAGCATATTTTATTTATGTTATATTTTTTAAAACTGTTGCACCTCCATCGGAAATAGACCAATTAAAAGAAAAAGCCAAAACCAAAAAGGTAGTTTATTATCTGAAAGACGATGCGGTAATATATGCTGATGAACAGATAGGACTTCCTGATGATAAGGAAATTACATTTAAAAATGTAATTATAGATTTACTGAAAAAAGATGTAATGATAACAGGAAAAGAGGGACTTCTTGAGACAGAGTCACAGGATATGCAGATAAAGGGCGAAGTAGTAGGAAGAACCAAAGATAATAAGTGGACTCTTTTCAGCGAACTTCTGACTTATGAGAAAGCCACGGATAAACTGGCGTCACCTGTGAGAACAAAGGCTGTAAACAGTGAAGACGGTACGACAATACTGGGAGATAAATTAGAAACCACAACTGAATTTCTGGAAATACATCTTACCGGAAATACTGATTTTACAAAGGAAAAAGACAGGATAACTGCTGATAAGGCAGTGTATTATACAGAACAGAAAAAAGTAGATGCCAATGGAAGTGTGCATTATACCGGAGAAGGCAATGAATTAAAAGCTAATTCGGCAGTATACGAACTTTTGACAGAAATACTTACTGCTGACGGAAATGTATATTACAAGGACGCAGGTTCTGAGATTACTGCGGGACATGCAGTTTATGATATAAAAGGACAAATGGTAAATGCCAGAGGCGGAGGAAGATTTAAGTATCCGCAGAATAATGTTGACGGTGATTACATAGAAGGTATTTATAATCTAAAAGATCAGGTACTGGTGACGAATTCTGCATTTACATTAAATAACGACGGGTATATAATAAAAGGAAACAGTCTTCATTATGTAGTAAGTACCGGAGATGCACTTATGAGTTCCAGTTTTTCCGTAAGAAGGGAAAATATGGTCGTTTCGGGCAGCAGCGGTAATGCAAATACCAAAACAAAAAATATCTTTGCAAACAGTATGGTTATGAGAAGTGATCAGGGAGATATTATTACTTCCAATACCGGAGACGGTAACTTTGAAAAGAGAGAGTTTAAGTTTGACGGAAACGTTAACGGAAAAATAAGAGGAAATGTAAAAGACTTTGTAAAAAGTAAAGAAAAGCTCATAGATTCCGAAGCAATATATTTTACAGGAGCTACTGCGAAAATATACTTTCTGGTTCATCAGGATAATGAATACAGCATGACCAGAGGAGAAATAAAAAATAATGTAAATGTACGCTATAAAGATCTGAACATGCTTTCACAGTACAGTGAAATAGATGCCGGTAAAAACGTGGTTCTTTCAAGAGATGATGTCAGACTGACATTCAGGGAAAGTACACAAATGACAGCTAACTATTTCTACATAGATTTGAATACAGAAAACGGGTATGCTCAGACAAACGTAAAAATAATTAATAATATCGGCGGCGGAAAAGTAGACATAAGTACGGATAAAGCCATTATAAATAACAAAACAAGACAGCTTGAGCTTTTGGGGAACGTAGTGACTTATAAAGATAAGACGAGAATAAGCTCAAACAAAGCATACTATGATATAGATAAGAAGATACTTCAAAATGAAGAAAATATAAAAGTAGATTATTATCTGAAGAAAAATGAGCCTGCACAAAATGAAAGAAAGTCAGAAAAGACTGATACAGACGCTGTGGATGATGTATATGCGAGACTGGGAACTCCTGAAATAAAAGGAAACCGTGTTAGTCTTCCGAAAAGCATGGAAGCTTCTAATAAAATTCCTGTGAATATAAAATGGAGCAGTTCAAATGACGGGAGCATTGACAGAACGGGAAGAGTAAGCAAGGAATTCTACGGCGGTAAAACTACTTATGTAACATTGACAGCAGAATTAACAGCAGGTACAGCCAGCAGATCGAAATCTTTTAATGTAAATGTACAGCCTGAAAGTATTGAAGAAATGCTTGAACGGGCAAGTACAAAGGTGTATATTCCAAATGCCGTAAAAATAGGGGAAAAAGTATCTCTTCCTGCTACTGCTAAAGTAAATATATACGGTAAAATACTGGAAATTCCAGTAGAATGGAATAAAAATGACGATGTGGTAACAAATGAAATACAGTTATACAGTGATACTCAGATAGTGGAAATTTTGAAATTCAACGGAAGAACATACAGAAAAACTTATAATATAAAAGTAAGATAAGGAGTCAGTAATGGCGTATAGAACTATTAGTATCGAAGCTAATAATCTGAAAAAGATTTATAAAAAAAGAGAAGTAGTAAAAGATGTAGACCTGATCGTAAAAAAAGGTGAGGTAGTGGGGCTTCTGGGACCAAACGGTGCCGGAAAAACAACAACTTTTTATATGATAACGGGAATAATAAGACCAAATCAAGGGATAGTAAAGTATAACGACGAAAATATAACTGATTATCCCATGTATAAAAGAGCAAGACTCGGACTTGGTTATCTTCCTCAGGAAGCTTCGATATTCAGAAATTTAAGTGTGGAAGAAAATATACTGTCTGTTTTGGAAATGCGCGGCGTTAAGAAAAAAGAGCGTGAGAAAATAAAAGACGGACTTATAGAGGAATTCAAGCTTTCACATGTATCTAAAAACCTTGGATATTCACTATCAGGGGGAGAAAGAAGAAGGGTAGAGATAGCAAGAACTATTTCTACAGATCCTGACTTTATACTTCTTGATGAGCCTTTTGCCGGAGTCGATCCTATTGCCGTGGAAGATATACAAAATATAATTATACACCTGAAAGACAGAGGACTGGGAATATTAATAACAGATCATAACGTAAGGGAAACTCTGAAAATAACAGAAAGAGCTTATATCATGGCTGAAGGAAGAATTTTGATAGGCGGAACAAGTGATGAAATAGCCAATGATGAACTGGCCAAAAAGGTATACTTAGGCGGGAATTTCAAATTAGATTAGTCCCTTATTAATAAAAATAACAGGTTTTATAATATTATTTTGAGTGAGAATAATTTAAATTCAAATAAGACAGATTGTCAGTGTTTTGTTTTTAAAGCTTGGTTAGATCTGAATCTGACAAGAACTGCATGATATAAATAAAATTAAGTAAGTCAAATCACTAGCACCTAAAAGGCACAAGAGATTTTGACACGTTAGTGTTATATAAATTAAAATTAAGTAAGTCAAATCACTAGCACCCAAGTGGCACAAGTGATTTTGACACGATAGTATGAATAAATTTAAATAAAAGTAGTCAAATCACTAGCACCCAAGGGGCACAAGTGATTTCGACACGCAAGTGTTATATAAATTAAAATTAAGTAAGTCAAATCACTAGGAGGAGAAATGACAGGTAACGAAATCAGAAAGAGTTTTATAGATTTTTTCAAATCTAAAGAACATAAATACTTTGAAAGTGCATCTTTAATACCAGATGATAAAACACTCCTGCTTACAGTGGCAGGAATGGTTCCTTTTAAATCTTTTTTTCTCGGAGAAAAAGAAGCACCTTTTAAAAGAATAACAACATATCAAAAATGTATAAGAACAAATGATCTGGAAAATGTAGGAGTAACAACCAGACACCAGACATTCTTTGAAATGCTCGGAAATTTTTCATTTGGAGATTATTTCAAAAAAGAAGCTATATTCTGGTCATGGGAATATATTACAGAAATTTTGAAGTTAGAACCCGAAAAATTATGGGTTTCTGTATATTTAGATGATGATGAAGCCTATAATATATGGAATAAAGATGTAGGAATACCAGAAGAAAGAATAGTAAGACTAGGGGAAGAGGACAACTGGTGGGCAGCAGGACCTATAGGATCATGCGGACCCTGCAGTGAAATATATATAGATCTCGGTGAAAAAATGGGATGCGGAAATCTGGACTGCAAACCAGGATGTGACTGTGACAGATATCTTGAAATTTGGAATCTGGTGTTTACTGAATGGAACAGACTGGAAGACGGATCGCTTATTCCTCTGCCTGAAAAAAATATAGATACAGGAGCAGGGCTGGAAAGAATAGCAGCTGTTATGCAGAAAAAAGCATCGAATTTTGATACAGATCTGTTTATACCTATAATCAAAGAAACTGAAAAAATACTTGAAGTAGAAAGAAATAACAAAACAGATAAAGCTTTAAAAATAATAGCTGACCATGTTAGAGCGGCTACATTTCTTATAGGAGACGGTGTTCTTCCGTCTAATGAAGGAAGAGGATATATTCTTAGAAAACTCATAAGAAGAGCTTTTGGAGTGGCAAGTACCATAAAAGAAAGAATCTTTGAAAAAGAGGATATATTTTTATATAAATTAGTTCCTGTAGTTGTGGAAATAATGAGAGAAGCTTATCCTGAAATGGAATCAAAGATCGATTATATAGAAAAAGTAATGAAAATAGAAGAAGAAAAATTCACTGTTACTTTGAAAAACGGCGTGGAAATTCTGAAAGAAGAAGTAGAAAAATTGAAAAAAGAAGGAAAAGATAAATTTCCTTCGGAAATATCATTTAAGTTATATGATACATATGGTTTTCCTTTTGAGTTAACTAAGGAAGTACTGGAATATGAAGAAATAGAAGTATCTGAAGATGAATTTTTTGAAAAGCTTGAAGAACAGAAAATAAGATCAAAAAGCTCTAAAGAAACTATATCAGATATGATAAAAGATGAGTTTATAGATGAATTCTATGAGAAACACGGGAAAACACGTTTCATAGGATATGAAGAGACAGAAACAAAGGCAAAGGTACTGCATGTAAATAAAAGCCACGGGTCAAGCAATTATGAAATAATATTTGATAAAACTCCGTTTTATGCAGAATCAGGAGGACAAGTAGCAGATACAGGTATTATAGATTCTATAGATTTATTTGAAGGAAAAGTAGTAAATGTAATAAAGAAGAAAGATATCTTTATACATGAAGTAGAGCTGGTAAAAGGTATTATGCCGAAAGTCGGCGATGAACTTACATTGAAAATAGATAAATTCAAAAGAAAAGACACCCAGAGAAATCACACTGCTACACATATACTTCACAAAGCTTTGAGAGAAGTACTGGGATCACATGTAGAGCAGTCTGGATCACTTGTAGACCCGGAAAGACTGAGATTTGACTTTTCACATTATGAGGCAGTTTCGCCTGAGCAAATAGAAGCTATAGAAAGAATAGCTAACCAGATAGTTTTGGAAAATATAGAGCTGTCTGTATACAATGAAGATATAGAAACTGCAAAATCAAGAGGCGCAATGGCTCTTTTTGGTGACAAATACGGTGATGAAGTAAGGGTAGTAGAAATTCCGCAATTCTCAATTGAGCTGTGCGGAGGAACACATGTGAAGTCAACAGGAGAAATCGGACTTATAAATATAGAAAGTGAATCTGGTATAGCTTCAGGTGTAAGAAGAATTACAGCAACTACAGGATATAAAAGTCTTGATTTTGTGAACTCTTTGGAAGAAGCACAGAAAGAACTGGCTAAATCACTAAAAGTAGAAGAGAAAAAAATAAAAGAAGCAGTGGAAAAATTAAAAGAATCATATAAAGATCTGGAAAAAAATTATAATGATCTTCAGATGAAATTCTTAAAATATGAAATTAATGAATTGATGGGACACATTGTAGAAATAAACGGTATAAAAGTGCTTATCAAAGGATTCGAAAATAAAGATAATGAAGAACTGAAAGAAATAGTGGACAGAGTAAAGGACAAGCTGAAAAGCGGAGTTGTTCTTATCGGGGCAAACAACGGCAATGCTATGTTCCTCGCAGGGGTTTCGAAAGACCTTATCGGGAAAGTTAAAGCCGGTGATATAGTAAAAGAAGTAGCGAAAATAGCTAACGGAAACGGCGGAGGAAGACCGGATTTCGCACAGGCCGGGGGAAAAGCCGGTGAAAAAGTATACGAGGCACTTGAGTTTGGAAAAAGATATTTAGAGGAAAAACTATGAAAAAATATCTCGGACTTGATGTAGGAGATGTAAGAATAGGAGTTGCAAAATCAGATATCATGGGGATACTTGCAACTCCTTTGGAAGTAATAAACAGAAATGATACAGATCCGGTAAAGAGAATAAAAGAACTTTTAATTCAGGAAAATACCAATGGACTGGTAGTAGGAATTCCAAAAAGTCTGGACGGTACAGTAAAAAGACAGGTGGAAAAGGTAAATGAATTCATTGAGGAATTGAAAAAAAGTATAGATAATCTGGAAATTATTACAGTGGATGAAAGATATACAACAGTAGAAGCAGAGCATTATCTGAGAAATTATTCAAAGAAAAATCCTAGGGAACGCAGGAAAGTAGTAGATATGGTGGCAGCTGCCATTATTCTGCAAAAGTTTCTGGATATGAAATAACTGTGCGGTTCTGAGGAATATTTGAATTCTGATAATAGCAGCAGTGATATGAAATTAAATATTTCATACAGCAAAACTGAAAAAATGTAGGAGGGAAAATGGAAATTAAGACAAGTAGGATAGTAATACTTATACTGGTTGTGGTAGTACCGGCAATATTGCTTTTTAGAAACTCTATTAATCTGGGACTGGATTTAAGAGGGGGAACATCAGTAGTATTGGAAGCTCAGGAAGAAGACGGTAAAAAATTACAGCCTGACACTATGGATAAAGTAAGGGAAATAGTAGAAAGAAGGGTCGACGGTCTTGGAGTGTCGGAGCCGGTTATCCAAAAAAGCGGTGAAAACAGACTTATTGTAGAACTGGCAGGAGTTAAAGATGCACAGGAAGCTATAGATCTGATAGGAACCACTGCAAAACTTGAGTTTAAGATAAAAACAGGGGATAATTCATACGGACCTACAGTTTTGGACGGTTCGGCAATAAAAAATGCTTATGTTCAACAAGATCAGCTTGGTAAACCAATGATTGGATTTGAACTAAACGACGAAGGAGCAGTTAAATTTGCTGAAATAACTAGAAATAACATGGGAAAACAGCTGGCAATAATGCTTGACGGAAAAGAACAGTCAGCGCCGGTTATCCAATCAGAAATTCCAGGCGGGAAAGGTTCAATAAGCGGAAGTTTTACTTATGAAAGCGCGCAGAATCTGGCCAATCTTCTGAAAGCCGGAGCACTTCCGGTAAATATCCAGATAATGGAAACTAGAAGTGTGGATGCTTCTCTAGGGGCAGAATCTATAAAAGCAACTAAAATAGCTGCAATGATAGCTTTAGCACTGGTTTCGATATTCATGCTTGCAGTATACAGAATGGCAGGATTCGTTGCTGATTTGGCACTATGTGTATTTGGTTTACTAACAGCAGGTTTGATGAGTGCTATAGGAACGACACTTACACTTCCGGGTATAGCTGGATTTATATTGTCGCTTGGTATGGCAGTGGATGCAAACGTAATTATTTTTGAACGGATAAAAGATGAGATAATGGAAGGCAAAAGATTTCAGGATTGTATAGATGACGGGTTTAACAGGGCATTTCCCGCAATTTTGGACGGAAATATAACAACACTTCTGATAACAATGGTTTTATTCTTCTTTGGTACAGGGCCTGTAAGAGGGTTCGCCGTTATCCTTACTATAGGGGTACTGGTAAGTATGTTTACTGCAATATTTATTACAAAAGTTATTGTAAAAATATTTGTAAATATATTCCATTTAGACGGAAAAAAATTATTCAGCATGAAAGGAGTGGAATAATATGGATTTAAAATTAATGAAAACAAAAAAAGTATATTTTATATTTTCGATATGTATGATATTATTTTCTCTTTTCTCAATATTTACAAGAGGATTCAATCTGGGAATAGATTTTACAGGTGGTAATATCTACCAGATGAAATTCGAACAGCCTGTGAGCAAGGAAGCAATGGACAAAACATTAAAAGAAATGGCAACTAAATATCCTTCGCTGAAATCAAATAAAGTACAATATTCAGAAGGAAATACAGTTTTACTCAGAACACAGATAGCTGATGAAAAAGAAAAATCAGCATTACTTGCAGATCTGAAAGAAAAACAGGGGAATTACGAATTAATAAAATCTGACGCAGTAGGAGCCGTAGTAGGAAACGAACTTGCTAAAAATGCAATGTGGGCGTTAGCGTTAGGGTCTATATTGATACTTATATATATAACAATAAGATTTGAATGGATATATGCTTTAAGCAGTGTTCTTGCCCTTTTACACGATGTAGTGGTTACTATAGGTTTCGTATCATTTTTCCAGTTTGAGATAGATACTCCGTTTATAGCGGCAATACTGACAATACTGGGATATTCAATGAATGATACAATAGTAATATTCGACAGAATAAGGGAAAATGACCATAAATATAACGGGAAAAAACCATTTGCAGATGTAATTGATGAAAGTGTAAATAAAGTGTTCATAAGATCAGTTTATACATCACTGACTACGCTTCTTGCACTGGTTGCACTGCTTGTATTCGGAGGAAGCACATTAAGAACATTTAACATAACATTATTGGTGGGAATAGTATACGGTACTTATTCATCAATATGGCTGGCAAGTCCTCTTGTTTATCTGATGAGAAGATTCAAAAAGCCGCCGAAACAGGAAAGTCATGGAAAAAAAGACAGAAGTATGGAAAAAGTCGTAGTATAGGAGTGAGTATAAATGAGAAGTTGGGCTGAAATCAATTTAGATAATTTGAGACATAATATAAACATTCTGAAAGAAATAGCAGGTGACAGTATGCTGTTGCCGGCAATAAAAGCTAATGCATACGGACATGGAATAGAAGAAATATTTAACGTGCTTGTTTCAGAAGGTATAAAATGGGTGGGAGTGGCAACATTTAATGAGGCGGAAAAACTCCGAAAACTTAATAAGTCAGCAAATATATTGATATTCGGTCCGATTGAAACTGAAGATATGAGAAAAGCTATAGATATGAATATAGCTTTTCCGCTAACTTCTATGAGTGAAATAGATTTTCTTAATGAAAATAATCTGGCTCCAAGGGTTCATCTTAAAGTAGATACGGGAATGGGAAGAATAGGATTTGATATAGATTCTCTTGACGAAGTGAAAAGAAGAACAGGCGAGGGCAGTAAAATAAACATAGAAGGATTATTTTCGCATTTGTCTTCTGCTGATTCGAATTCTGAATATTCAAAATGGCAGATTGACAGATTTAAAAAAGTAGTGGAAAAATTTCCGGAAGTGAAATATAAACATATATTGAACAGCTTTGGATTAATGCAGTTTTCTGATTCAAAATATGATATTATAAGACCAGGAATCATTTTATACGGCGGGATAAAAAAGGAAAATACATTTTCATATGACTTCAAACCTGTAATGACTCTTAAAGCCAGAGTTAGTTTTGTAAAAAAATTAGAAAATAATTCATTTATAAGCTATAATAGAAGATATGAAGCTAAGGCGGGAGAAAAAATAGCTACAGTTTCTATAGGATATGCAGATGGTATAAGACGTGACCTTACAGGAAAAGGTGAAGTTATCATAAAAGACAGAAGATGTAAGATAGCAGGGACAATATGCATGGATCAGCTTATGGTAAGTATACCGGAAGATCTTGATGTACAGGCTGGCGATACAGTGGAATTTTTTGGGGAAAATATTCATGTGGAAGAAGTAGCAGAGCTATGCGGGACTATCTCGTATGAAATTTTGTGTGGAATTGGTCAAAGAGTAACCAGAATTTATATAGGAGAGAAATAATGATAATTGATATAGCTTTTTTAATTATATTGGCACTTTTTTTTCTTTTGGGATACAAAAAAGGATTTATTTTTGAATTTTTTGGAATATTTATAACATTACTGTCATTTTATCTTTCAAATATGTTATACCCTTTTATTTCCGCTTTTTTTACTGAGGATAACGGGACATATTTGGATAATGTAAAGATTTTTGCAGGAATTACCGCTGCAATTTTTGTAATATTATTTATTATACTGAATTTATTCAAAAGATTTTTGAAATTAATAAAGTTAAAAAGGTTGGATAATATACTGGGAGGTTTTTTGGGGTTACTAAAAGGAAGCTTTTTGGTATTTATAATTTTTATAATACTTTTATTGGTTTCAAAAACTGATAAAAAAATCAGAACAGCAATGAAAGAGAGTATTTCAGTCAATATAATATCAACATATCTATATAGTTATTCAGATTTATTCCCTGATTTTATAAAAGATACACTTGCAGAGTACAAACAGAATAATGATGAAAAAAAATTTAGAAATGATATATTGAAAGAACTTGAAAATAACGACGAGAAACCGAAGGTGGAAAATGAAAATAATAGATAAATATATATACAAAGCACTTATATTACCTTCAGTATTTGGAATAAGCATATTTACTTTTATACTGATAATTAATGTTTTCATTGATATAATGGAAAAATTATTTACGAATGATCTTCCGCTTTTGCTGGTAATAGATTACTTTATATATCTGGTTCCGGGTGTGCTTACACAGACAATTCCTATGGGAGCCTTTCTCGGGGTAATGCTGACTTATGGAAACTTTTCTGAAACTAATGAGCTTATAGCAATAGAAAGTACCGGAACAAGCCTGTTCAGAATAACAAGACCTGCAATTATATTCGGTCTGCTTCTTACTGCACTGGGACTGTTTATGGAAATAGAAGTTAATCCCAGAGCGTTGAATAATATAAACATAGAGAAGAGAAACCTGTTTTCTTCAAAACCCAGCTCACTTACAGAAGCAAAAGTATTTCTTTCTAATTCTGATGCGGGATTCGGGTTTTATGTAGACGAAGTGGATAACAGCAAAGCAGAGGCAAGTAAATTTGTACTCTTTCAGAAATCAAAAAATCAAGAATATCCTACTATATTTTTTGCAGAGAAAGCCCAGTTTGAAGCAGGGTATATGCTTTTGAAAAATGTGGAAGGATTTAACTTTGATAAAACCGGAGACAGAAAAGTGGTCGCGAGGTATGAAGAACAATATCTTCCCATGAGTACATTTTTTAAGCAGGAAGATGTAGAGAAAAAATCAAGAAGTGAAATGAACCTGAAAGAATTAAAAGCAGCCTATAAACAATCTATGGCAGACGGCGAATCTTATGAAGATTCTGTAAAATACATGATAAAATATAACGAAAGAATAATAGGACCTTTTGCGAGTGTTTTATTATGCTGGCTGGGAGTTCTTCTGGCAGTGTCTAATAAAAGATCGGGGAAAGGTATAAGTTTCGGGATAAGTCTTATAGTCATATTTGTTTATATAGGACTGGTAAGTTATGCCAAAATAGTAGTGCAGAAAAATCATGTAGATCCCAATATAGCTATGTGGATGCCAAATTTTATTTTACTGGTTTTATGTTTGGTATTATCTATTAAAAAGTCAAGGAGCCGATAGTGAATAAGTTAGACAAATATATTTTAATAAATTATATAAAAGGTTTTATACTCGGGATGATGATGTTTCTGCTGATATTCCTTCTGGCAGAAAGCATCAATGTTACCGGATGGATAATGGAAGATAAGTTTACTCTTGGCGACAGTCTGACATATATAAGATACGGACTGCCGGACATAATTGTAAATACAGCACCACTGGGGATTCTTCTTGGGAGCCTTCTTTCAATAAGTAAAATGGCACAACGTTTGGAAATAACAGCAGTAAAAACTGCCGGAATCAGCTTCAGAAGATTTGTACTGTTTCCAATACTATTTTCAGCGCTGGTATCGCTTTTTACAGTATATATGAGCATAAATATTCTCCCGGAATCAAATAAGATGAAACGGGAAATGAAAGACAGAAAATTAAAAGAAGAAGACCAGACTAAAAAAAATGAGAAAAAAGATGTATATATAAAACTTGATAAAAACAGAATGCTCTACGCAGGTTATGTAAATAAAGACAAAAATATAATGGAAGGAATTATGATTGTAGATTTTCATGATAACCTAAATGGTATAAAAGAAATATATGTATCACCAAGTGCGTCATATAACAATCAGTCAAAAATATGGGATTTCAGTTCATTAAAAGAGCTGGATGTAGAAAAGAATACAGAAAGTGAGATACTAAGCAGTGAATTTCAGCTGCGGGCAACGCCAAATGAGATATTAGAAGATCAGGTAAAAGCAAAAGAACTAACTTTGAGGGAACTAAGAGAGAAATCAGTTTACTACAGCAGAGTGGGGGCGAATACAAATGATCTGTTTTCAGAATTATACAACAGACTGTCATTTACTTTTGCTTCATTCATCATGAGTTTTATCGGGTTATCTCTGGGAAGTAAATATATCAGGGGAGGAGCAGCAATAAATATAGGGCTGTCAGTGCTGATAGGATACAGTTATTATGGAATATCAACCATGCTTAGATCAATGGGACCGGTAGTTTCACTATTCCCGTTATACATAACAGCATGGCTGACAAATATAGTATTTTTTGCACTGGGAATATATTTATTTAGAAAAGCTGAATATTAAAGGAGTGAGAGATGTTAAAACTAACTAATACGCCAAAAGGAATAAAAATAATTTATGACTATATTTCAAATGTTTCTTCAGCATCCATAGGTGTCTTTATAAAAACAGGAGCAAAGGATGAAACAGTTGAAGAGCATGGATTGTCACATTTAATAGAGCATATGATGTTTAAAGGAACTAAGAACAGAAATTATCAGGAAATATCACAAGAGGTGGATTATTTAGGCGGGAGCATTAATGCTTATACCAGCAAAGAAGAAACAGTATATTATATAAGTGTTCTGAAAGACTATGTCGAGCAGGCGCTGGAAATTTTATGCGATATGGTGGGAAATTCTACATTTGATGAGGAAGAGCTTGAAAAAGAAAAAGATGTAATAGTGGAAGAAATAAAAATGTATCAGGATACACCGGATGATCTGGTTATGGAGCTTAATTCCAAAGACAGTATAACAGGGAATCTGGGGAAACCCATTATAGGTACTGAAGAAAGTGTAAAAGGTTTTACAAGAGAAAATATTGTAAAATATTATACTGAAAGATATACAAAAGATAACATCGTAATAGTCGTATCAGGAAACTTTAAAAAAGAAAAAATCAAAAGAATAATAGATAAATATTTCGGTAATTTTAATCAGGAGAGAACTGACAGATATGAAAAGATAGATTTTTCATTTCAAAATGGAGAAAAAATCTATGAAAAAGACATAAAACAGGTAAATATATGTATATCTTATCCGGGAGTTTCTTATCTTGACGAAAACAGAATTTACTATGACGTAATATCAAATATAATGGGAGGAACTATGAGTTCCAGACTATTTCAAAAAATCAGGGAAGAAATGGGACTGGCATATTCTGTTCACACATTTAACCAGACATACAAAGAAGGCGGAGTAGTAACAACATATATAGGGACAAACGAAAAGTCATATAAAAAAGCTATCAAGATTACGAAAGACGAATTTTTGAATCTTAGAAGAAACGGGATAAATCTTTCTGAACTGGAAAAAGCACAGAATAAATTTTTGAGCAAAATAGCTTTTTCATTAGAAAATGTAAGAAACAGAATGAATATTATAGGTACTCATTATTTGAAATACGGAGAGATATTTGATGAAGAAAAACTTCGTACAGAAGTAAAAAATGTAGACTTGAATCTGATAAATGACTTTATAAAAGATAAATATTACGAAGAAAATGTAACTATACTGGGAGATATAAAATGGAAAAAATAAAAGTAGGAATTACTGCGGAAAATAATGTGGAAATACCGAGATATATGACAGAAGGGTCAGCAGGGATTGATGTTTCTGCCAATATTGAAACAGAAATAGAGTTAAAACCTTTAGAGAGATATCTTGTTCCCACAGGAATAAAGCTTGAAATACCTGAAGGATTCGAGGTACAGGTAAGACCGAGAAGCGGTCTGGCTTTTAAACACGGGATAACTGTTTTGAATACTCCGGGGACAATTGACTCTGACTACAGAGGAGAAATAAAGGTACTTTTGATAAATTTAAGCAATGAAGTGTATAAAATACAGCCAAATGAGAGAATAGGGCAGCTAATATTAAGCAAGGTCTACAGACTGGATTTTGAAGTAAAAGAAGACCTTTCAGAAACAAAGCGCGGAGAGGGCGGTTTTGGTCATACAGGCAAATAAAAAGGAGAAATTATGTTTAAAAATAAACAGTTAACAAGGAGGCTGCAGACAAATCTACACAGAGTAGATAAGCTACTTCTTTTAATAGTGTATACACTTGTGGCAATTGGTACTATTTTTATATATAGTGCCACAAAAGAAGACCCAAAGACACAAAGCATAATAGTAAAACATCTTTTCTGGGTAGTACTCGGAACAGGAGTAATGGTTTTTCTTACATTTTATGATTACAGAAAATTTGAAAAGCGAATTTTGATATTGATTTGCATAAGTATAGGACTTTTGTTACTGGTAAAATTTGCCGGTCAGTCAAGACTGGGAGCCCAGAGATGGATCATGATAGGGCCTTTTTCACTACAGCCGTCTGAATTTGTCAAGGTAATGGTAATACTGATACTAGGCGCCTTTATCACAAAAAATTATAAAAACGGAATAAATACCATAATTGATATCTTTGTAGTGTTTCTTCCCATATCCATTATAGTAGTACTGATTTTGATACAGCCGGATCTGGGATCAACACTTGCAATAATATTTATATTTTTATCAATGATTTTTTTGTATGGTGTGAGATTAAAGCCGATAATAATAATGGGGCTGGTAGCATGTGTTCTGGCAGTTCCGGTATATATGTTCGGGTTAAAATCATATCAGAAAACAAGAATAACTACTTTTATGAATCCGGAAAGGGATGTAAGAGGTGACGGCTGGAATATTGTCCAGTCAAAAATATCAATTGGAGCAGGCGGACTCACAGGAACAGGTATTTTTAAGGGAAGTCAGAGCAGACTTAGCTTTCTTCCCGAAGCACAGACGGATTTTATATTTTCCATTATCTCAGAAGAATTGGGATTTGTGGGATCGGCATCTGTAATAGTCCTGTATTTCCTCCTTATATTCTTTATTCTGAGGCCCAGCAAATTAATAGAGAATGAATTTGGCAAGATGATTTTATACGGTGCGGCAAGTGTTTTCTTTTTTCATCTTATAGTAAATGTGGGAATGACAATGGGGATGATGCCTGTAACCGGAAAACCTCTGTTGTTTCTGAGTTACGGGGGAAGTTCGTATCTGGCCTCATTTATGCTTATCGGGCTGGTACAGAGTGTAAAAATACATGTAGATTAGAGGCATTATGATAATAAAGTGTGATGAAAATATGGAAGGAGTCAGACTGGACAGATTCTTGAGAAAAAGACTGAAAGAGACGGCTCTTAATACAATATTTGAATATATAAGAACAGGTAAAGTGAAAATAAACGGGAAAAAGAAAAAAGAAAATTACAGGCTTGCTCTTGGAGATATGATAGAAATAAAATTTCTTGAAGAGAAGGAGAATCCCAAAGAAAGTCAGTATAAGAATCTCAAAGTAGATAGAAATAAATACATGAAAATGGTTTTTTTCGAGGATGAAAACTGTCTCGTTATAAATAAATCTGCTGGAATAGCTGTACATAAAGGAACAGGAAATGATTACGGACTTGCCGAGATTTATAAATCACTTTACAAAAATGAAAATATCAATTTTGCAAACAGAATAGATAAAGAAACAAAAGGATTACTCCTTGGAGCAAAAAATCTGAAGTTTTTGAGATATCTTACGGAAAAAATCAGAAATAATGAACTGGAAAAAAGATATATAGCTGTAGTATGCGGAATTGTAGAAGAAGATGAATTTACTATTGAAAATTTTTTGGAAACTACAGAAAGCAAAGTAATAGTTTCTGATGAAGCAAACGGAAAAGCAGCAAAAGCAGTTTTTAAGAAAATAAAAACAATAAAAAACAAATATACAGTATTGGAAGCAGAATTAATAACCGGGCGAAAACACCAGATACGTGTTCAGCTTGCAGATATGGGATTTCCTGTAGCAGGTGACAAAAAATACGGAGACAGAAATACAAAAGGTGAATTAATGCTTCTGGCATATTATCTGAAATTCGATAATCAGGTATTTCAGCTAGATTATTCGGAATTTTTAGAACTATTATAAAAAAATTAACGAAAAAGATATTGACACAATGTAAAATTACAGGTATTATAATTATGAAAAAAGTTAACCATATAATCTTGAAATAAGGTCAAGAGTTTCTACAAACTGCCGATAACAGTTTACTATGGGGAGTTTTAATATTTTAAAACTATTAAACCCCATGAAGTAATGGGGCTTTTTTGATTCAAAAATAATAGGAGGACAGAGATGATTTCAAAATTTTTTGGTTTTGAAGCAAGAGAAACAAACTTAAAGCAGGAAATAATAGGTGGTTTGACTACTTTTCTGACAATGGCTTATATTGTAATAGTAAACCCGGCAATATTAAGTGACGGTACAGGTATGGATAAGGGAGCGCTAATAACAGTAACGTGCCTTGCAGCAGCAATAGGATGTCTGCTGGCGGCATTTATAGCTAATATGCCTATAGCTATGGCACCGGGAATGGGAATGAATGCATTTTTTACCTACTCACTGGTAATAGGAAGAGGAATCCCATGGGAACAGGCATTAGGAATAGTATTTTTATCAGGTGTGATATTTTTAGTGTTAACACTTATGAAAATAAGAGAAAAAGTAGTAGATTCTATTCCAATAGTAATAAGATACTCAATAGCAGCGGGAATTGGTCTCTTTATAGCCTTTATAGGGCTGCAGAATATGGGGCTGATAGTAGCAAATCCGGCAACTTTAATAGGAATAGGAAAATTTACACCTGCAGTAATTTTAGGTGTGTTAGGCCTTGTTATTACAGGATTTTTTGAATTAAAAAAGATAAAGGGAGGAATACTGTATGGGATTCTGATAACAACAGTAATCGGGATACTTACAGGTAACGCGAATCTTCCTGCAACTGTGGTGTCATTTCCGCCGAGTATAGCACCGACATTTTTGAAGTTTGATGTAATAGGAGCATTAAAAATATCATTTATAGGACCGATATTCTCTTTTATGTTTCTTGATCTTTTTGATTCGATTGGAACAATAATAGCATGTGCTAAAGCAGCAGGGCTGGAAGATGAGGACGGTAATGTACAGAATATAGGGAAAGCACTCGAGGCAGATGCCATAGCAACTGTAGTGGGATCAATGCTGGGAACAAGTACAACAACAACATTCGTAGAGTCGGCAGCGGGAGTGGCAGATGGTGCCAGAACAGGTTTTTCTTCAATAATAGTAGCACTGTGTATGATATTAACATTGTTTTTCGCCCCGATTATAGGAATAGTACCGGGATATGCAACAGCTCCGGCACTGATAATAGTGGGAGTGTATATGTTTAAAAATCTGCTTCATATAGATTTTAACAGAATAGAAGTGGCAATACCGGCATTTCTGACAATAATAATGATGCCTCTGGCGTATAGTATAAGTATAGGAATAAGTTTCGGATTTATTTCATATGTAGTAATAGAAATATTTCAGGGGAAAATAAAGAGTATAAATCCTATTCTCTGGATAATAACTGTACTGGCAATAGTAAATCTGGCTATGTAGTATAGAAAAACAAAAAGGATAATTCAGGGAAAAAGGAAATTTTCAAAATCTTATAATAAAGATACCCAAATTTTTGAGAAATATATTATTAAAATAATTTATAGAAATATAATTAATTATTCAAAAAAATAAGCACTTTTACTTGACATAGCGGGTTAAATCTAATATAATGATAAGGTATAATCCTTTCCCACAAAGGAACCGTTATCCTTAAATAAAAAAATTTAGGAGGATAAAGTGAATAATAAATACACTAAGAACTTAAAAAAAGAAGAAGTAGTAAGAGATTGGTACGAAATTGATGCAGAAGGAAAAGTACTAGGGAAAATAGCTGTGGAAATAGCTGTTAGACTAATGGGAAAACATAAGCCAATTTATACACCACATGTTGACGGTGGAGATTTTGTTGTTGTAACTAATGCAGATAAATTCGTAGTTACAGGAAATAAAATGCTTGATAAAAAATACTATAGACATAGTGGATACCCAGGTGGATTAAAAACTAGATCTTTGGAAGAGATGTTAGATAAAAAACCTACTGAAGTAATAAGAATAGCCGTTAAAAATATGCTGCCGAAAAATAAATTAGGAAGAGAAATGATTAACAGACTTAAAATTTATAAAGGCACAGATCACAGACATGATGCACAAAAACCTGAAAAGATAGAATTATAGGAGGATAAATTAATGGCAAATAAAATTCAATATTGGGGAACTGGTAGAAGAAAGACTTCAGTAGCAAGAGTAAGATTAATTCCTGGAGAAAATGGGATAGTTATAAATGGTAAAGAAATGAGAACTTATTTTGGCGGAAGAGAGCTTTTAGCTAAGATAGTAGAACAACCTTTGACACTTACAGAAACTTTGACTAAATATGGAGTTAAAGTAAATGTAAACGGAGGAGGAAATACTGGACAAGCAGGAGCTATAAGACACGGTGTTTCTAGAGCATTACTTGAAGCTGACGAGAATCTGAAAAAAGCTTTAAAAGAAGCTGGATTCTTAACAAGAGATTCAAGAATGGTAGAAAGAAAGAAATACGGAAAGAAAAAAGCAAGAAGATCGCCGCAATTTTCAAAAAGATAATATTATGTTTTTTTATATCCCCGAGAACGCAGGTTTTCGGGGTTTTTTAGTTGCTGAGAATTAGTAGAAGCGAGGTTAAGTTTCATTCCATAAATTATTTGCAAACAAAACACACACACCCTTCCCCAATCAAAAGATAAATGCTATAATATCCACAAAAACACACTAAGAAAAAGGAGCCCGCATGAACAAAAATGAATTTGAACAATTTCTCCATAATCAAATACCAGTCACAAAAGCCATGGAATTCAGTGTCAAAGAATTCACAAAATTGAAGGTCGAAATCTCTGCGAAATTAGAGCCAAATAAAAATCACCAGTCTACAGCATTCGGCGGAAGCATAAGCTGTCTCATGACTGTAGCAGGCTGGGCATTAACATTCGCAAATATCAAAGAAGTAGACCCCAATGCCCACATTGTGATTTCCAAAAGCAACATAAAATATTTAAAGCCGATAAAAAAGGATTTCACAGCAGAATGCACATTAACAAATGAAGATGATAAAATAAATTTTCTGAAAATGTATAATGAAAACCATAAAGGAAAATTATCTGTAAAAGTATATTGCTACGAAGACGATATTTTGGCAGCTGAATTTGAAGGGCAGTATGTTGCGTTTAATAACAACTAGTCTCATGAAACAGCAGTAAAAAGAAACAGATGTTTTAAAATAAAAAAATAACAATAAAAAAAGCCCGAAAACGGGCTGCGCAATTAAGGCATAAATGTAATCAGGTAAGTAACCAGAGGTAATATTACGCCGAAAATGACAACAACAATAATAGCTGGCTTATAATCTTCCATAAAATAACTCCCTTTGATTTTTCTAATATCTTAACATATTTAGAATGAATAATCTAGTTAAAAAAATTAATAACTTTAAAAATAATTTTATATTAATTTATATACAAAAAAGGACTGTATTAAATAGATTTTTTTACTTCGATCACAAAATATCATGATATTTTATATAATAAAATGGGAGTGTGCAAGAAAGTCTGTAAATTAAATCTGATATAATAAAAGATTTGTTTTTCATATATTGATTTATCTATT
>NZ_JAMZGM010000021.1 GCF_024158605.1 Sebaldella sp. S0638
AATAGATAAATCAATATATGAAAAACAAATCTTTTATTATATCAGATTTAATTTACAGACTTTCTTGCACACTCCCTGTACAGGATCCAATCCTTTTAGTTTAACTCTTCAAAAAAGTGTAATTTTTATCTTTTTGATTCTATATTTGAAACTCTGATTGAATAATCCGTCTTAATACACATTTTTTCTTTGTATCATCATTTTTAATTTCTGAAATAAAACCATAAAATTTCAAAAAATCATTTTCTAATATATCAATTTTATTAGAAAACCTTTATTTTCATTAATATATCACTATAATCCAAGTTATATTGGTAGTTTCTTTTTTAAAATGTTTCTTTATAAAAAAATATACTCAAAGTCATATTTTTTATATAT
This sequence comes from Sebaldella sp. S0638, assembly GCF_024158605.1. Lineage (NCBI taxonomy): Bacteria > Fusobacteriati > Fusobacteriota > Fusobacteriia > Fusobacteriales > Leptotrichiaceae > Sebaldella > Sebaldella sp. S0638. The sequence continues at coordinate 379 of NZ_JAMZGM010000021.1, forward strand.
TATTTATTATTTTTTATTTACATTTTTTAAATTTTATGCTAATATGTAAACATAAAATATAAAAAAATACTATTTATCAAATAAAAGCTTTATAAATAAAATTTCTGGGAGGAAGAATGCATTTTGACGATAACGCAGAAATCATTAATCCGGTACTGAAAATTATCAGAGAATACGAAATGATTGAGAAAGCAGAACTCGCACACTATAACTTTCAAAAAGAGCAAAAGAAAAGACTGAAAAGAAAATTCAAAAAATCAAAACAATATAAAGTATTAAAAACCGCCGCGATATATATAGGAATATTTATGATGATTTCAGCTTTCAAGATGAATGCAGTATACGCTGTTATGGATCTGAATATGCAGCTGAAAATACTTGATTCGGAAATTACTGAATCGGAAAAGGTTTTGAACAGCTTCAACATGTCTGATATCTATCAGATGGATCTCGCAAAAGTAAAAGACACTTCCAAAAAAATGGGATTTACAGAAGACAAAAAAGTTGCCTATGTTTATTTTAAATAAATAATTAATTTGGTTTTGTTCATGTTCGAAAGGACCGGCTTTCACATATGCCGGTTAAAGTATAAAATTTACAGACCTCGGAAAATTTAGTCCTCTAAATATTCAGGGGTATTTTTTTATAACATAGCTTTTCCTTATTCAAAAAATTAAAAAAATTTGTGCTGTAATTGAATACTAATAAATGAAAGGAGCTTAATATGAAAATACTGATTGTTGAAGATGAAATTATGATTGCAGAGGCTGTTGCCCATATATTGAAAAAAAATAACTACAGTGTTGATATAGCCGCTGACGGGGAATCAGGGCTGGATTTTGCTTTATCAGGTATTTACGACATTATTATTCTGGATATTATGCTTCCGAAAAAGGACGGCTTTAGCGTACTGCATTCTCTGCGGGACGCCAAAATACCAGTTCCGGTTATTATGCTCACTGCCAAAAATCAGACACAGGATAAGATAAAAGGGCTGGATTCCGGAGCAGATGATTACTTGGAAAAACCCTTTGAAATGGACGAGCTTTTAGCAAGACTGAGAGCTTTGTCACGGAGAAAAGGAGAATTTGCTTATAACGGAATTCTTCAATACGGGGATATAACCCTTAATCCACATCAATTACTGCTCACATCCAAAGACAAAGAAACAAAACTTACGCCAAAAGAAGCTCAGGCTCTGGAACTGCTCATTGCCAATAAATATATTACTGTTTCCAAAGATATAATGATAGAAAAATTATGGGGTTATGAATCAAATGCAGAAGACAACCATGTAGAAATCCATATATCTTTACTGCGTAAAAAGTTAAAGCAGATTAACAGTACGTTGACAATAAAAGCAATTAGAGGATTAGGATATATTCTGAATTATCCCGGGGAGGTATAGAATTGCTCACAAAACTTAGAAACAGATTTTTCCTGCTAATGACAGGTTTTTCGGTAATATTTCTTATCACAGCATTTACAGCTGTTTATGCTGTATCTTATTTCAAAACTTCATCTGAAATCAATGAAAAGCTTAATTTTACCGAAGTATTGGAGATTAATACTGATAAAGAAGTATCTCTCGGCGGCGAAAAAACCACTGCTCTGGTGGTCAGCAGAGTCTTCCCCAATCTGGGAGTTTATTTTAATCTGATTGTAGATAAAAATGGGAAAATACTGGTAATTGATTCTGCACTGGAATTCCCCGCCGATGTTTATGAAAAAGTGGGATTTGATGCATGGACACATAATAACAGACAAACAATAAAATTCGCAGACAGATTATGGAAATATAAAATAACACCTTCTGTAACTCAGATAATAATAGATAACGGCAGTTCCTCAGATCATACCGATACTGATGAAACTTATCAGATTCGCTTTTTGGATGTGACCGAATCTATGGAAAGCCTGAATACTCTCAGAAATACATTGTTATTAACTGGTTCTGCTCTGCTCTTAGCTTTTTTCTTTATGAGCCTGTACTTTTCCAATCGTGCAGTAAAACCAATGCAGGCTGTATGGGATAATCAGCAACGCTTTCTTGGTGATGTTTCTCATGAGCTGAAAACACCTTTAAGTATTATTACGGCAAATATCGGAGTATTGTATGCAAACAAAGAAGAAACTGTGGAAAGTCAGATCAAATGGCTTGACTATATCCTAAACGGAACAAAGCGAATGTCAGAATTAGTTCAGAACATGCTGACTCTCTCCAAAATAGAAACTGAAAATACATTTTCAATTAAGACTCCGGTTAACATAAGCAGCACTCTGGCTGAAACCGTTAATTCTTTTGAAGCTGCGGCAAATACCAAAAATATTAATATAGAAGAAAATATAAGCGGAAATATTTCAGCGACCGCTTATCCAGGCTTAATAGAACAGGTAATTTATATTCTGCTCGATAATGCAGTACGCTATACCCCGTCAGGAGGAATTATCAGCATTATACTGCACAAAGAAAAGTCCGCTGCTGTACTGACAGTTCAAAACAACGGAGCCGGAATTCCAAAAGAGGATCTGCCCAAAATATTTGACAGATTTTTTCGTTCAGATATTTCGAGAACTAACAGCGGCGACAGTTTTGGACTCGGTCTGCCTATAGCAAAATCAGCAGTTGATAAACTAGGCGGTAAAATTGAAGCAGAAAGTACAGAAAATGAAAAAACAACTTTCACTGTTAAGATTCCACTCTAATTTTTTTTGATATTCAAGGTTCCCTAAAGGTTTGATTGTTATAATACAGTATAAACTCAAATAAAGGAGAACCCGAATGAAAAAAAATATTTTATTAAGACAAATTATGTCTGGTTTCATTTTCTGTATTTTTATTACAGGAATAACAGCCAGCAGTGAGATTCACGCTTCAGCTGTACCGCTTCAGGTTCAGCAGTCTGAAAATTCCGGGAACATCGTAAGTTTAAATAACCCGCAAATACTAAGTCCGCTGGAAAAAATACCAACCCGCCAAAGTATCATGACTGAGATTGAAGAACTTAAAACAAAACTAAATAAAAATCCTAAAGATACTGATACACAGCTGGCATATGCCAGAAAACTATTTCAGCTTGGAAATTTTCCTGAATCCAAAAAAATTCTTGATCCGGTTTTGAAAAAAGAAAAATTTTCAGACGAAGCACTTTATCTTTCAGCTCAAATTGAGTATGTTACAGGAAATTATAAAGAAGCAGAAAAACTATATGACAAATTAAATGAAAGCAGTTCAAAAGACTATGAAACAAAGGCGCAAACAGGACTTTTATATATCTACTACCAGACAAACCAATTTGATAAAGCCAAAAATCTTACAGCTGATCTGGAAAAAAACATGGATGAACCTTTAAAGGAAATGATGAAAGGATTTCAGAATAATAAGCCGTATAAAATCAGCTGGAACGGAAATTCTGAAATAAAAATTCCGTTTATTGCTAATGAACCGTTACCTGTAGTCGAAATGCAAATTAACGGAAAGAAAATCAATGCAATTATTGATACTGGTGCATCTGATTTTTACATTGACGAAGAAACTGCCGCTGCATTGAATATTCACACACTATCCGTTAATACAGGAAAATATGCCGGCGGAATAGAAGTAGAGACTAAATTTGGAATGGCTGATTCTTTATCACTTAACGGAGTCAGAATAGAAAATATTCCTGTGGTGATAGCATCTATTAACCAGTTCTCAGCTTTGTACGATAATATAGAAATCAGCGGAATTATTTCCACAGGAATACTCAAACAGTTTTTAGCAACAATGGACTATCCTGACAGCCGGCTTATTTTAAGACCTAAAAATGCACAGGGTAAATCTCTGCTGCAGCAATATCTGGCAAAGCAAAATAAAGTATATGAAATTCCTTTCACCCTTTCCGCTGCTCATTTTATGACAGCTAAAGGCAGTATTAACGGAAAAGATTCTCTAAACTTTTTTATGGATTCTGGTCTTGCTGATGAAAAATCCGGACTTATATTACTGGAGCAAACAATGGCTTACACAGGTATTCCCATGCCCAAAACAACAAAAGGATCGTCTGCTGACGGCAGCGGAGGATTAGGTGGAAATGATTTTGAGGTAGGTGAGTTTATCGTTAATAAATTCAGGCTTGGGAAACTGCCTGCTGAGTATAATGTATGGTCTTTATATGGTATTTTGGAATCATCATTTAATTATGAAGAACCCAATGGCTTTATCATGGACGGACTTATCAGCCATAACTTTTTGAAAAAATACAGCTGGACAATAAATTTTGATACTATGAAAATGATTTTCACACAGTAATTTTTTGAATAATTCAGAGCCAAATAATTTAAAAAGGGTAGTACAGAAATTATAATACTCATATCTAATATTATAAATTCCCAATACTATCCTGATAAAAAGTCAATAATGATAAATACCACTATTTATTCATTATTGCTTTTTTTAATTCTTTTATTTCCTTTTTCTGTTTGTATGCTTTTATTTCTTGATTTTTATACATTAATTCCAAAACAAAACATCTGTATGTACTTTCAAAATTTTTTAAAATAATTATATTTTTCATAACCATTTCATAAAAATCATAATCCGCCGGTTCTTTCATTTCCAGATCCTCAGAAAATTCAGCAAGCTTTTTAGCCCGCTTCATAAGCTTTCTTACAACATTTTTATATAAATCAGTCATTTTATTAATTTTCTTTGTTAACTGTCCAAGTTCTTTTCCGGATTTCCCCTTTAAATTTACCAATAATAACCGCAGTTTCTTTTCTCCAAGTTTTTCCATTTTTCTTATTTCTTTATAAATCTTAATATTATTTATCTCCATAAATCTGGATTCAATTTCCGGATTTATACCTGATTCCCGGTCTTCTCCCGCTATTTCCTCTGCCATAACTTATTCTCCTTCTATAAAAATATTCTGCTATTCATAAAAAGTCACGCTGTAGTCCTTCATTCTTTCATTTTCATCATATATAAATTTAGCAGAAAACATTCTGTCCTCAAGCATCCATCTCATGAAAAGCTCGTCGCCCTCCCACATATCCAGATCAAAAAGTTTGCTGTCCTCTATCCATTTCAGGTCTCCCTCGGGAGATTCTATAAGCTCGCCGGAAAACTTTTCTACAACATAAAGATAGCCGTACCAGTCTTCACTGCTGTTAAAATCAGGAAATGTAAGAAGCCCTCTTAATTTCAGTTCTTCTGCCTTCAGTCCTGTTTCCTCAAAAACTTCTCTTACTGCGCACTCTTCCGGCGACTCCCCTTTTTCTATCTTTCCGCCTACCCCTACCCATTTTCCTTCATGCATGTCATTTTCTTTTTTGGTTCTGTGAAGCATTAATGTTTTCCCGTCTTTTTTTATATAACAGAGTGTTGCTAATTTCAATAGTTTCAACTCCTTTTCGATTTTTTGCCCAAAATTTTTATTTCGTATTATCATATCTCATTCTGCAAATTTCCCTGTACTCACAGAAACGGCAATTCTTCGGGTCGTCTGTCCGTCTGTATTTATCCGACTTCTCAAAGTCATCTATTACATCTTTCATATCACTCATGGTCAGGAAATCTTTTCCGTCATCCTTATCAATAACATCCATATTCAAAACATCATAAATTATCTTTTCTGCACTTTCATTTTCATAAATCAGATTTGAGTAAAAGTAAAGCTGCCCCAGTTTTCCTTTTCCTGATTTAAAATCTATAATAAAATGTTCTTTCTCAGTTTCTATAAGCAGATCGAGCTTTCCTACTATTTTCACATTATCCGTAATCTGTCTTTCCTTTTTGAATTCAGGCTCAAAAACTATAATTTTATCCTTTATTTTTCGCTCCAAACTCCTGAAAAATTCCGTAACACTTTCAGTTACTATAGGGAATATTATTTCCTCATAATAATTGCCATATTTTTTTGATATCTTTTCAGACTCGCTTTTTATTACATCTTTTATTGTTTTCTCTACTTCTGTACTGTTTACATCAAACTTCATTGTATCTATAATCTTGTCTTTCTGAGCAACAGATATCCTTTCAAATACCTCATGTATAAGAATACCCAAGGATTTTGATGTTATTTTTTCCTGAGGTTCTATGAATTCTTTCAGACCAATCATTTTTTTCAGATAAAATCTGTAATGACATTCCTTCAAATCTCTAAAATCATAAGCCCCGATTTTCAGTTCCCTGTCCGGCCCTGATTTATACAGGGTATCGTCTCTGTTCCCCTTATATTCTATTCTTTTTTCATCAAACATTTCTTTCAAAATATCAGCAATATTTGACTCATTAAACATAATCTCATTAAATTTCAGATTATTTTCTATTCTTATTTCTTCTGCTAGTGAACTGACAAAGATATTCTGATCCTGTATCTCTAAAGAGTATATATCTATTAACTTTGCACTGTTCAAAAACCTGAAAATCCTGAATTTCTCAAATTTTTTCAGCTCTTCTGTGCTGGGAAGTCCGTTCAGCTCACGTTCTCTTTCCCCGAGAAAAAATAAATTCTCATTTATATCATAAAGATTTTTTTCATGAATATTAAAAAGTACAATTTTTTCTTTTTCTTCATTTCTAAAGCTTTTAAAATCATCAAGCATTATCTCCTGAGAATCCTCTTTTATATTCAATGTCACTTCTTTAAAATCAAAATATTTCAGTATTATTTTCAAAAAATTCGCACCGTTCGGTTTAAAGTAACTATCCCAGTCCCTGTGTATTTTCAGCTTTTCTATTGCCTCTATTTCATTTAAAGCTTCATAATATTTATCGAGATCATCAGTGTATCTGTTATCCAAAAGCATAGATTTATTGAATTTTTCCATTACTTCTAGGACTTCAAGGAAGTTATCCGTATTAAATATATTTTCCAGATCAGAAAATATTGCAGATATTTTTCCCTTAAAAATGTCGCTTACATTCAGATGCTTTACAAGATTTCTGGTAATGTAAATATAGTCATACTGTATTATTTTATCTACAGTCTCGGTAAAATAAACATCTATTTTATAATAAGCCGCAAAAACTTTGTTTGATATTGCATTTCTGAATTTCTTGAGATTTATGTTAAAATCCTCTGTATGTGATTCCTTACTTTCCAAAAGGTCGAGAATATATTTAAAAAAAGTATAGAATCTCGTGTTTTTCAGATAAATTCTGCTCTTTACATTTGCCTTACTCTGAGACAGCAGATTAAAATAAATCTCATTTTCCAGATCAGGAACAAGCAGATTCAGATTTTCCATATCTTTATTTCTTTCAAGAATATCAAAAACGTTAAGTATCTCATTATCACTTTTATAAAGTGATATTTCCTTATCTTTATCAAAAACCATTCTAGCTTTTTTTATTTTTAACTCAGCGTTATCATAATCTTCTTCATCAATCTGATTTACTATTTCTACGGAAAATTCCTTTTCCAGACTTTTGGCTGTCTCTTTCTCAAAAACAGTGAAATTAAAGTGATTAACAAAAACTATATCATTATATCCTTTTAAAAATAAGGTACTAAAATTTTCAGGACTTTCAAGGAAAAGTTTATTAGTGTAATCTAATTCTGAAAGTTTTTTTTCATATTTCACTTTCATTTCCTCAAGAATTTCGTAGACTTTTCTTTTATTTTCACTTTTAAGAGCAAGTTTTTTTATTCCCCATTCCTTTAATTCTTTATAGAAATTCAAAAATGAAGAGGCTATATCAATAGAATCAAAATAATTTTCTATCTTAAAAAAGTCTCTTTCTCTCTCATCAAGTATTTCATAAAATAATATCTGTTCCTTCTCCTCTTTAAGCATTACTTTATCTGTATAAAACAGCTTTTCCCTAAGTTCCCCTATAAATATAAAAAGGTTTTCACGTGTAATATCTTCATTTTCATATAACTTCTCAAACTCAGCTTTATCCGAAGGACTGGAAAAAACAAATACTGTATTTTTTTTATTCATATATTCTGAAAAATCTCCAAAATATCCTATATTGCTTATTTTCATTCTATCTCCCGTATTTTTTCATACAGCTTTCCAGCTGTAAATTTATTCGGATTTTATTTATAAATATTACATATATGATACCATAAATTCAGCTAAAATATAACAGCAAAAAAACTTCCCGCGGCAAAATCTGTTTACCGCAGGAAACTTTCTGTATACCTTTATTTTCCCCTATCCCAAATCTGTATGATGTTTATAAATTGTCCTGTTGATTCCACCCTTAAATTATTCTTTATTACATTTTCTCATTTTAAAAAACTTCTGCCTTTTTTTCCAATTCCGGCTTTATTTCATCAAATCTTTTATTTAATGTATCTGTATCATATACATTAGTTCCTTCTAAAACTGCAGAATCCGTATCCAACCCGAAAAAGTCCTTAAAAATGAGATTTAGGTACTTTATTCCGTTTTCCATAGATTTCATAGGTTCTTCTGAATAAATTCCGCCTCTTCCCATAAAAAGCATCATCTTTTTCCCGGCTATAAGACTCTGAAAGCCTTTTTCAGTATATTTAAAAGTTTTTCCTGCAATCAGCAATCTGTCAATATATGCTTTTAATATTGACGGAATTGAGAAATTCCAAAAAGGAGCAGCTATAATAAATTTATCATATTCCAAAAACTGATTGGCATATTTTTTTACTTCTGTCTCTTCCGGCATAGGCATTCTCACAAGTTCCTCTGCATTTAGCGCCTGAATCCCCTCATTATAAAGATCTAACTCTTCAACTATATCATCAGGATTGAATTTTTTATAATTCTCCAAAAATTTTTCCGACATCTTTAGGCTCCAAGAATCCTCAACAGATTTCGGAGTTGATTTTATGTACAGTATCTTGCTCATTTCCTACTTCCTTTCTTTTATAAATGTGTTATAATAATGTTATCTTAAAAAGGAGCTTTTGTAAAGTAAGCACTTTTTAGTTATCTGATATCAAAAAGATACTAATTAATTTTACTGTGAAAGAGGTATAAAATATGTATGAAGATTCAAAAACCTGTCCTGTAGAAACAACATTACTGCTTATTAATAATAAATGGAAAATAAGAATTATTGGTTCTCTGTTAAACGGAACGCGAAGATTTAACGAAATCAGAAGAATTCTTGAGGATATTTCCCAAAAAGTTTTGACTCAAAATCTACGTGAAATGGAAAGAAACGGACTAGTTAACAGAGAAATTTATCCCGAAATCCCCTTAAAAGTAGAATATTCCCTGACAAAACTGGGTTATTCTCTAAAGCCTATTTTAGACGAAATGGTGGAATGGGGAATTAAATATGAAAAAAACTTGCTGGATAAATAAAAAATGCAGAATACTCCAAACTTGTATTCTGCATTAATACTTTTTTACTTATATACAGGTACCAGATCCCTGAAATAAAAATAATTATTATCACTTAATTCCCTAAACCATTTCCCTGATTTTTTCATCTTTCTGTTTCTGGAATCTTCCAGATTTATTTCCACAAGACCATATCTGTTCTTAAAAGCATTTGCCGGTGATACACAGTCTGTAAATGCCCAAAGCATATATCCCTTGCAGTTTGATCCTTCATCTATTGCTTTCAAAAGCCATGCCATATGCTCGGATATAAAGTCTATTCTGTAGTCATCCTGTATTACTCCATCTTCATTTTTATATTTATCCTCGCCTTCCACGCCCATTCCGTTTTCAGAAATCATCCATTCCACATTTCCATATTCATTTTTCATTCTCATTGCCATATCATACATAATTTTAGGATATATCTCCCACCCTCTGTGCGGATTCATTCTTTTCCCCTGTATTTCATGATGATCAAAATAATAAGAAGGATGAAAAGGCACTTCTGGATTCCATGCAGAGTTTCTAGCTTTTATTCTTACGGGAAAATATAGATTCAGCCCCAGAATATCCACAGTATTCTTTTTTATTACTTCCAATTCTTCTTCTGTATAATCAAAGAGACAGTTATGCAGATCCAGCACTTCAAAAAGTTCCTTTGGTATCTCGCCTTTTACTGCGGGATCCATAAAAATTCTGTTATAAAACAGGTCAAACATGTCAGCTGCCTTCATATCATGCGCAGATGACGATCTCGGATAAGTCATTTCCGGGTTCAAAACCACGCCTATTTTGCTTCCCGCTTTTTCTCCGTAGTTTCCTCTCCTAAAAGCTTCCACTGCTTTTGCAGTAGCGAGAATTTTATTGTAATTCCACTGCATTGCCAGCTTCGTATCCTGTTTAAACGGGAATCTCTGTGCATCAAGTATTGTTCTTGTCTGTAAAACTATAGGCTCGTTAAATGTAAACCAGATTTTTACCCTGTCCCCGTATCTTTTGAATGCTTCCACAGCATATTTCACATAAAGATCTATTACATGTTTGGAACCCCATCCACCGTATTTTTCAAATAAAGCAGCGGGATACTCATAGTGTTCCAGACAAATCATAGGTTCTATACCATTTTTTATCATTTCATTTATTACACTGTCATAAAAAGCAGCCCCGTCTTCATCTACTTCACCTGTCTCAAAGTCTTTTATAAAACGGCTCCAGTCTATAGAAGTTCTATATGAACGAAGACCGCATTCTTTCATAAGTCCTATATCTTCCTTATATCTGTTATAAAAGTCTGTTGCCACAGCAGGTCCGTAACCGTTATGCCATAATTCAGGAGTAGCCTTATACCATAAATCTATAAATGTATCATGTCCTATTTTCTTTCCGCCCCATCCCTCAGTCTGCCAGGCTGATGAAGCAGCCCCGAGAATGAAGTCTTCTGGAAGCTTATACTTTTTCATATTATTATCCATATCTTCTCCTTACTATTTTTTATCAAAATTTTGTATACTTAAAAGGAGATATTCCAGATACCACCGGATAATCTCCTTACTCCTGTTATCTCTATTCCCCGAGCATATCCAATGCCATTTTCAATACTTTCGGCCCGTTGCACATACCGTAGTCTACCATTGGTATTGCCTCTACTTTCAAATTATATTTAGCAGCTTTCTGCTTCATGGCATCCAGCTGGAATTTTATCTGCGGCCCTATTAATACCACATCTGCATCCTGCATATTTCTGTCAGCAGCATCAGTAGACACAGCCCATATTTTAGTTTCCAGCCCTTGTTCTTTGGCTGCCTTTTCCATTTTAGTAACCAGCAGGCTTGTTGACATACCTGCGGAACACACTAGTAATATTCTTACCATATTTACACCACCTTCTTAATTATCTGAATTATTCCTTATGTTCGCTTAAATGCAATGCTTCTTCCTCAGCTTCCTGCTTTTGCAGGTACAGATCCCACGCTTTCAGGAACGGCCAGTATATCAGTGCGGAGACTGCTATATTTACTGCCTGAAGAATAACTGCTCTCCAGTCGCCGTTTGTAGCGAGAAACCCTGAGAAGAAACTCGGAACTGTCCATGGTACTGCTATTCCCGCAGGAAAGTTTACAAGTCCAAGTGCCATTGATATATATGTTATTGCACCCACTGCCATTGGTGCCAGAACGAATGGTATCATCATTATAGGATTCATCACTATTGGCACACCAAAGATAATCGGCTCGGAAATATTAAAGATCGCAGGCCCTATTGCCAGTTTTCCTATTGATTTCATTTGTTTTGATCTTGCTATTATAAATATACATATTATAAGACCAATTGTAGCACCACATCCGCCCAGCCCGTTTACAAAGTTATCATGAAACTGCTTTGTAACAATATTCGGCAGCGGCAGCCCGGCTTCTAGAGCCTGACGGTTTTGATCCATTGCAGGAAGAAGTATGGAATCCATGACTCCGAATACTACCCTTGTTCCGTGTATACCCATTGTCCAGAATAAATGATACAGGAATATAGTTCCCAATGCCCCTCCAAATGACAGACCTACTTTAGACAGCGGTGTTGCTACGAATTTTGTTATAAAGGCAAAGATTGTTTCGTATTCAGTGCTTTCAAAGAATAATCTTATGCACCAGAATAATAAAAGTATAACCAGACACGGTACTATTGCCGTGAAAGATTTTGACACTGCCGGCGGTACAGATTCCGGCATCTTTATTACAAAATTTTTCTTAACTATAAACATAAAGATTTCAGTGGCTATAAATGCTGTAATTATAGCTACCATCAGACCGCCCGCCGAAAAGTTTCCTGTCGGCCACACTCTTCCAAGGCTTAGTTTTTCACCTGATTCCAGTATTACATTATTGACAGTATTTACAGGTATCAACAGCAGATATGCCGCCAGTGATATTGCAGCTGCGGAAAAAGCATCCATATCCTTTTCCTTTGCTATCTGATACGATATAGACATTACCGCAATTACAGCTACTATGTCAAATGTTACTCTTACTGGATATAGTATCTTTGTCAGTACATCCGGACCAAATGTTGCTGTCATCCATTCAGCATAACCTGGTATAGGAACATTTCCAAGAATCATAAAAACAGAACCTACTATAATAAGCGGCATCGTAACGGCAAGACCGTCTCTCAAAGCTCTGATATATCTCAGAGAAGCTATTTTGGCTGCTACAGGCATAGCATACTTTTCTAAAAAATTAATTACAAAGTTCAAATATTACCACCTCTTCATGATTTTGTGAGAAAATATTTTTCGGAATTTTTTTTGTAATTATATCGATTATTATGAAAAAATACCAAAAAAAGAAAAAAATTTCCTTCTTTAAAATTATACTTTATTTTTTTAAAATGTCAATATCCCTTTCAAATTTTTTTCTCTAGATCATGATTTCACTTTAAATACAATTATTCACCATCAGCCTTTCCGCTTTTATAGTTATTTTTAAAATTATAAAATTTTTTTCACTTTTTGAAAATATGGAAAAAATTTTCATTTAATAGAAAAAGCTGTTCAAAACAGCTCTTATAGGTTTATATATTAGAAATTCAGACTTTTTATTCCTTAAAACAATATTCTTTCAGATAAAATTTCGTGAAAATAAAAGGCTGTTTCGGCATAACCAAAACAGCCTATTTCCTTAAGGGGTATTAAAGGAAATTTAAAATGAAGAAAAAAGCTTTTATCTAAAAGACCTGTATATTATATGTATTCTTTCTTTGAGAGCTCTTTATTTAAACTTAGAATCATGTTAGGACATATATTCTATTTACTGTTATTATTTGCTTTCATCACTTTTTATTTTCTTTTTATCAGGAAATATAAGTTAGAATATTACTTTTATTTCTAATTTACTTAAATTTTCTATTTTTATCTATTATACTAGTTTACAAATTTATAATTTCAATAATTTTGTAAACTAAAAATATATTTAAACGCTTATTTTAGATGAGATAAATTACTTTTATATAAAATGAAATTTTAAAATATTAAAAATTATTCTCTATTGTTAATTATCTTATTTATCATATTTTAAATATGAATATTTTATTTCTGATGCTGATTTTTATTGTTCCCTAAATTAAATTACCTCCTATTCTTTATATATCAATTTATAGTCGTAATAGTTTTTTTAAATAATTAACGTAATTCCTCCGCTTTCACTTAAGAAAACCGGTTTTTTTAAGTTTTTAAACGATAATTTTCCTTTAAATCTTATGCTATTTCTATATTTCAAAATTATACAAGATATATTTACTCATTTTCAAATAGACTCAAAACGACGTTTCCAAAGGATTTTTCTATATTTTTAGTTTACAAATTTCTTTATAAAATCCTTTATTTACACATCTATAATAAATTACATTTTTGTAAACTAAAAATCAATTAAAACTCATTATTTATATAGTTTACATCAATTATTATACTTTTTGATTTATTATATAATAATCTTTGAATCACTTTATTTTACTCACTACTCACTATTTTAAGTTTACAATTTTATTTCATATTCAGTTTACAATATTTCATATTCAATTATTTTTGTAAACCAAAAACATATAAAAATTCATATGAACATTGTATTTATACAAATATTTATATATGAATTTATAATAATCTCTGCTAAAATAATTCTCATATTTCTACAATCATTATTTACAAATATTTCTTTTTTTATTTTTTGTAAACTAAAAATATATTCTAACCCTTTATTTCAAGTGTATTCAACTAAATAAAATTATCATAATTTTATGCTTTACGTAAACATCTCAGTCAAATACTTCCCGTGATAAGATTTTGGCAAGCCCCAGCAGCACAAAATCACGTTATTTTCTTCATTTTCTAAAAGACACTGCCAAATATCCGGCTACAAACAAAAAACGGCTCTAATAAGCCGTTTCTCTAAAATTCTATTTTATTATCTTTTATATATTCTTTTACGTTTATTATTCTTTGATTTCTGCTTCCCCTAAAACTCAGTTCTTCTGAATGAAGTTCCTGAATAAAACGTCCGTCTACGACAACATCAATATATTTCAAACATTCTTTTTTGATACTGTCAAGAAGCAGCTGCTCCATTGTATACCCTGTATAACACCAAATATCAATATCGCCTGTTTCTTTTCTAAGTCTTACAAGAAAATCCAAAAACTCTTCTGCGTTATAAAAAGGATCTCCGCCGCTGAGTGTTACACCGCTCAGCATTTTATTGCCGTTTATCTCGTCTGCTATCTTTTTGAAATACTCACTGTCCATGACATCTCCGTTATCCGGATTCCATGAGTCTTCATTATGGCATCCCGGACATGCATGGGAACATCCTGAAAAATATATTGAATACCGGAACCCCGGACCATCAGATATAGTTTCCCTGAATATTTTTAATATTCTCATTTAGACACTCCGTGCTTTATCCTGTCCTTTTCTTCAGCTTTCTTAAATGAATTCCAGCTGTCAAGATCTCCTGTTAGATATCCTGTTATTCTTCTTGTTCTGGAAATTTCCTCGCTTCCGCATATAGGACATTCTATTTCAATAAGACTTTCAAATCCGCATGACTTACATCTGTCTATAGGATGGTTAATAGAACCGTAACCTATGTTATTATCTTTCATAGCTTTTATTATCTGTAGAATTACTACAGGATTCTTTTTTGCCTCTCCGTCTAATTCTACATATGTAATGTGTCCGCCTTTTGTAAGCTCATGAAATTTTCCTTCTTTCTCTATTTTTTCAAGAGCCGAAATTTCAGATTTTACATCAATATGGAATGAATTTACATAATATTCTCTGTCATTTACATCTTTGATTTCACCAAATCTTTTCTTATCAATAGTTGTAAATCTTCCTGACAGACTTTCTGCCGGCGTAGCCAGTACAGAGTAGTTCAACTTATATTTTTCCTTATATTTATCCACTGTTTCATTCATTATTTCCAAAGCTTTTATCAAAGTATCGTATGACTTCTTGCTGTCTCCGTGACCTTTACCAGTCAGAGCCACCATAGCATTATGACCTCCGATAAATCCTATTCCCAATGTTCCTGAATCCAGAACCGTACCTACTTCATCATTACCCATAAGAGTATTTCCGCCTTTCCAGATGTTGTTTCTCATCATGAAAGGAAACTGTTTTGCAAGTGCTGTTCTTTGAAACAGGTATCTTTCTTTCAATTGTTCCGCAACGAACTCTGTATACTCCTGAAGTTTCACTAAAAATCTTTCAATTGCTTTATCTTCAAGTGATTGTGCATCTATTCCGCTGTTTTCTGCCAGAATTTCATTTTTTGCTTCTACTGCGAGTCTTGGAAAATTAATTGTAGTAAATGACAGATTTCCTCTTCCTATAGAAGTTTTCTCTCCTACTACATTTTCAAAAACTCTTGTTCTGCATCCCATTGTTGCCACTTCATGTTTATATCTGTTCGGATCATCCATTTTCCATAGTTCGTGCTTATTATATGTAGCATCAAGAAATACGAAATTAGGGAATAATCTTTTTGCTGTTGTTAAAGTTGTTTTTATTAATAAGTCAAAGTTTGGAGTTTTGTACTTAAGTTCTCCTTTTATTGCCTTATCCCAGTTTTTAAGAGCTAATTCGTAATCTTCTTCTGAATAATTAAGCCCTTCTTTTACCTTAAAAATCTGAATAGGGAAAATAGGTGTTTCTCCGTCTCCCAGTCCTGCAATTGTTGCATTCAGCAGTTCATTTATAAGCATTCTTCCTTCAGGTGATGTATCAGTACCGTAGTTTATCGAAGAAAATACTACCTGATTTCCTCCACGTGAATGCATAGTATTTAAGTTATGTATAAATCCTTCCATTGCCTGGTAAGTTTCATATTTAGTATCATAATACGCTACATGTATTGCTTTTTCTACTTCGTTCATTGTCAAATTCAGCTTAGACGACAAAATTAGCTTCTTCTCATCAGTTACTACAATCGAGTCTATTAATTCCACGAGAAGATCTTTTAACTCCTGATTTGCTTCTTCCACATAATCAGATTCAAGATATGCCAAAACTCTGTACTTCAAGTGTCTTCTAAAAGATTTCAGTACTCCTTTTGCCATAAAAAAATCAAATGCCGGTATCGATTGACCTCCATGCTGCTCATTTTGATTTGTCTGAAATATGATTGTAGCCAGTGTAGCATACGTTGATATACTTTTAGGCTGTCTTATGAATCCGTGCTTTGATTTAAATCCGTTTTCAAAAAGGTCTTCCAGATCATACTGAACACAAGTTGTAGTTTTCGTAGGATAATAATCCAAATCATGTATATGGATATATCCTTCCTTATGAGCATCAGCATATTTCGGTGTCACCAGATACTTCAGGGCATAATCCTTTGATGTTTCAGAAGCAAATTTCATCATTTGTCCTGCGGGAGTATCAGATGACATGTTAGCATTTTCATTGTTGGTATTATTTTTTTCTACATTTATAATACCGTCAAAAATCTCTTTAAAATTATTTTTTATTGTCGAAAATCCTTCGTATTCCGTTACTCTTTCTTCATCATTTTTATTTATATACACCATTCTATCCATAACGACCTCACTATATATTGTTTTATTTAATATATAATACCACCATATATAGTGTTTTGCAAATAATATCTTAGAATTTAAAATAATAATTTTTTTGAATTTTTCAAGTTATTATTTGATTAAAATTTTTTTATTTCCATAAATAAAGACCTGCCATATTTATATTTTTTTCTTTTAAATTTTTAATCATTGTATGCATAATATTTTTTAATTACTTTTTATTCATAAATGATAAATTTAATAATATAATCGGCAGGTCTCAAAATTTATACGGCAAAACCGTTTTATCCTTTGTTTATCTGGATAAAGCCATAGTTTTTACCTGACATGGTTTTAGAACAATATCCGTACTATCCAGATCATTTAGTTTATCTTCATTTAAATTTGTTTCATATATATTCTTTATATTAGTATCCAAAATAAATGAATCCTGTATATTTTTATTAATATTTGGATTATATATCCTTACCAGCAGAGCATCTTCTTTTTCTGCTTTTTTCACTGCACTGAGAATACTTCCCTCTATTTTTTTGCTAAACAGCGAATATTTCTCAGGTGTATTAAACCCTGCTGGATTTAATCTCATGGCATTATAAGGAATTTTGTTATAAACATAAACCGGAGTGACATACTCTTTTCCTTTTTGCGGAGCCAGTCCGTCTATTTCATTTCCGCTGTGTGTAAATATGGCAAATTCAAATGTTAATTTACCAAGCATCTGTGAATCAGGGGTTTCTAGCTTTATTCCAGACGGTCTTCCCGGTCTGTAATACATCTCTTCTTTCCCCAGAAGTCCTATTCCTCTGAATAATGTAAGTGCTATCTCGCTAAAATCTTCTCCTGTTATCTCATATTCACGAAGTCCGTTTGTCAGCAGTGACATACCCGAATTCCCGTCATTCAAATCTGCAAAAGACATCATTTGATATACAGGAACCGGTTTTTCCTTCCAATTCTCCGTTTCCCATACTTCATTTGCAGTATCTATAACCGGTCTTTTTATAGTTCCGAACTGATTATCCGACACAGATTCTGTACTTTTATATCCTGTAGGAACTATGAATCTGACTCTGTGATCTTTCGACTGATTATCTATTTCTGTTTTTACTTCCACTTTATCAGAATTTTTTCTTAATTTTATTTCTGTAGA
The DNA here is from genome assembly GCF_024158605.1 of Sebaldella sp. S0638. Lineage (NCBI taxonomy): Bacteria > Fusobacteriati > Fusobacteriota > Fusobacteriia > Fusobacteriales > Leptotrichiaceae > Sebaldella > Sebaldella sp. S0638. Next base: position 18,416 of record NZ_JAMZGM010000021.1, read on the forward strand.
AACCATCATTTTTGAATCTTTTATTTTATTTTTTCTGCTGTCAAGATCCTTTGGTATTTCCATTTCATATGAAACATATATTGTTTCAGCAAACGAAGTATGTTCAAATTTTATTTCTGCATCTATATCTTTATTTGTAACTATAAAATCATCTTTCAAAGGTGAATAATCATATTCATCCCCGTCGTCAGAACCGTCTTCTGCCATAAGCAGTTCCTTGTATTCCTTCATCAGCTTTTTATCAAAAAGATTTATAGTTCCGTTTGAATTAACTGTAATCTTATAATATTCATTCTCAATAAAAGCTTTTTCTTCTTTTGTTTCTTTCAACCCTTCATTGCCTGTATTATACTTAATATAATATGTCTCATAACCCACGGCAGGAATATTTTCTGCCAAAAACTGTATTGAAAACTCATGGAACGGATCATAATTTCCGTAATGTACTATTTGTCTGTCTATCAGTCCCGGATCCAGTTCTTTTTTCTCCTTTATATAATAGGGAATTTCTTCTCCTTTTTTATTATATATAGTGAAATTCCCGCCTCTCAGCCTTATTTTTGTTTCTATAGTCTCTGTACGCTCATACGGCAGAAGGTTAAATGCTGTTAGTTTATCCATTCCGTCTTTATCTTCTATTGCATCCACGATTTTTCTCATATAAAAATCTATCAGCTTATCAGCTTTATCATGAGCCAGTTCAAATCTTGCCATTATTTCCCTGTGCACCTGATCTGTACAGCAGCAGCTGATACTGTCATGTGCATGATTTTTCATAATTTCCTTCCACATAAGCTCTATCAGCCCGTGATGATACTCAAAGCCAAGTGAATAAGCTATAGAAGCAAGCGGTTCCAGAATATTTGTTATTTTATTTTCTATAGTAACATTTGCGATTTTTATATCCATTCTTGTTGATGATATAGTTCTATGCACTCTCATATACTTCGGATCATTAAATTCGCCTTTTATTACATCAAGCTTTTCCCTGTTTTTTTCCAGTTCTGCAAATATATTCTCATATCTGCTAATAAAAAAATCTTTGTCAGGGTATATTTTTTTCATCATATCCATTACTTCAAATATATTTTGCTGAAGCGGCATCTGGTCATGCCCGTTTGGAAGTATAATATTCTCAGTTACTGCTCCTCTCTCCAGCACTGGAAAATATTTATCCAGCCTGTCTTTCAGCTCTTCCTCGTTAAGCGGCAGATATTTTCCTATTGCATATCCCAAAGGCAGTATCTGTGCAGTAACTTCACTTCCGTCATTAGACTGCCATAAAAATTCCGTTTTATTTGTTCCGTGTCTTTCAGAACATCCTCTCCAAAAAACCGTATCCTTTATACCAAACCCGTTCAAAATCTGCGGCAGCTGCGCACTCTGCCCGAAGGAATCGGGAAGATATCCTATTTTCATATAATCCCCGAATTCCTCTGAATCTTTTATACCATAAAGAAGGTTTCTAACTATTGATTCTCCCCCTACCATCATTTCATCTGTCTGAGTGTACCAGGGACCGATTATAAGCTTTCCTTTTTGTACCAGATTTTTTACTCTTTCCCTGTTTTCAGGCTTTACATCAAAGTAATCCTCAAGAATAGCTGTCTGCCCGTCCAGCATATAATACTTATAATCTTCGTCATTCTCCAGTCTTTCAAGTATTTCTTCCATATTATTTACCAGAAGAATTCTTGATTCCTCTGTCGTAAAATACCACTCTCTGTCCCAATGCATATGGGGTATTACATGTACTTTCCAGTCCATAGTCTTATTGCCTCCTGTTTCCTTATGAAATCTATTATTTTGAAATACTTTTCTTATACTTATGCCCTTTTAAGATTAATAGTAAAACAGTTGAAATAGCAGTTCCTATTAGTGCTGCTACCAGCCATAAAACTCCTCCTGCAAGAGAACTTTCCGCTCCGTCCATATTCATAAACAGCATAGAAAGTATTCCTGCTCCGGGAACCCCAAGCCCGAGTTTGAAATATACTACCATTGCTCCTGTAACCATTGATCCCGCTACAAATGCTCCCAAAACCCTGAAAGGATCATTTAACGCCACAGGAATCGCACCTTCTGTAATTCCAGCAAGTCCCAGTATCCATGTAGAATTTCCCAGCTCTCTTTCCTCTTCCAGAAAATAATGCGGTTTCAGCTTAGTCACCAGTGTCGTTGTGAATGCCGACACCATTTTTACAGATGCAAAAGCTGCATAAGGCACGAGATTCCCGTTCCCCATTGCTCCTAGACAGAAAGCATAGGCTGCTTTATTCACCGGTCCTCCGAGGTCAAATGAAACCATTGCTCCCACTATTGCCCCGAGTAAAATTGCATTTGCTCCCTGCATTGCATTCAGCCAGTCCGTCAGCGCTGTATTCAGCCATGCCACCGGTTTCCCCACTACAAACATCATAAGTGTTCCTACTACAAATGTCCCTAATACTGGATACAAAAAGAAATTAAAGAAACCATGAAGCGTTTTTCCGCCTTTTATATTAGCTTTGATCCACTTCATTATATAACCTGCAAGGAATCCTCCGACTAATCCTCCAAGAAATCCTGAATTAATAAGGTTCGCTGCGAATCCTGCCGCAAATCCCGGTGCAAGACCCGGCTTATCAGATATTGAAAACGAAATATACGCTGCAAGTACCGGTACCATTAATGTTCCAAGCAGTCCACCGCTTAATTTTCTGTACATCCAAAGCCATGAATTTTCCTGATCCCATAAAGCTTCCAGATGAAGTGTCTGCTTCATAAGTGTAGCTATGGCAAGAAGCATTCCTCCCGCGACAATAAGGGGTACTATATATGATATTCCTGTTAAAATTGCTCTTTTTGATTCTTCTCTGAATGAAAGCTTTCTCTCAGGTTCCTGTACTGCTGTATAAGCACTTCTTCCTTTTTTAGCAATTTCAAGTGCTTTCTTTATAAGACCCTCACCATTCTTAATCGGTTCCGCAACAGGTACTTCTATACTTGGAATTCCTGTGAATCTTTCCTTTTCTTTTACTGCTACCTCAACTGCAAATATTACTGCTTCTGCTTTGGCAAGCTCTTCATTAGTGAATCTTCCTTCTATTCCGTTTGCTCCCTGTTTCTCTGTTCTTACATTTACATTAAGCTTTCTCCCGGCTTTTTCCAAAGATTCCGCTGCCATATATGTATGTGCTATTCCTGCGGGACATGCAGTAACCCCGAGTATTAATCTTTCTGCATTAGTATCTTTGTTTTCTTTTTTTACTTCCTCTTCCGAAAGTAGTTCCAGAAATTTTTCACTGCTGTCAGCTTTCAAAAGTTTTTCTATTAATTCTTCATCAGCAAGTTTTGACGTAAGTTTAGTCAATATTTCAATATGAGTACTCCCGGCTTGTGAATCCGGTACTGCTATTAAAAATATAAGTTCCGCATCTTCTGAATCCTCATCTATTTTTTCCCAGTCTTTAATGGGAGTTTTCACTGTAGCAGCAGCAAAACACGGCTCTAGTACATACGCTGACTTCCCGTGCGGAATAGCAAGTTTCATACCGACATTTGTTGCCCCTTGCTTTTCTCTGGCTTCTACATCTTTAAGATAACCCTCTTTATCGCTTATCTTTCCGCTTTTAAAAAGCTTTTCAGCCAGAGCTTCCAGCGCTTCCTGCTTTGATTTGTAATCAGCTTTCAGGATTATCAAATCTTCTCCCGTTAATTTTTTCAAATTCATAATTCCTCCTTGTATAGACATGTTTAACTTTCTTAAAAAAATTGTCTTTTTATGAATAAAATCAGCATCTTATCCTGTATAGACAACTTGTTTTTCCCTAAAAAATAAAGAAGAAAAACTTCTTTACTTATATATACCACATTTTCAATATTTGTCAATATCTTTTTTTAAAATTTCCAAAAATTTATATTTTTCCTGATTATAATAAGCCTTTGTATACTCGAATATTTCATCATTTTCAAGCACCGCTGTATTTTCCAGCTTAAATACCGGTATATTTTCTTTTATATTAAGCAGTTCCTTTATATCTCTGTTCGGCAGTACACCCATGTATTCTTTCTGCATTTCTTTTATCTTGTAATTCTCGCTTAATGCGTAATTATACTTAGATTCAAAGAATTCATTTAATTTTTTTTCGTTTACAAATTTCTTGGGGATATATGTTATTTCCACAACCACAGGTTCTTCATTAATAAATCTTAGTCTTTTCAGATATACTATGCGTTCATCCTTGTTTATATTAAGTTTTTTGCTGATCTGATCAGACGGGAAACGTTCCTCATACAAAAGAACATGAGTAACTGCATTTAGATTTTCTCTTTTTGTTCTTTCGCTGAACCCTATTGCCTCATTCAAATAAATTATATGCTTATTTTCATTATTTTTTACATAGGTACCTTTTCCTTTTATTTTGTACAGATAATTTCTCTGAACGAGATTTTCAATGGCTTTTCTGCATGTCATACGGCTCACTCCGAATTTTTTTGCCAGCTCATTTTCAGATTCTATTTTTTCCTCTGATAAATATACGTCACTTTTTATATTATTTAAAATATACTCTTCTATTTTATCGAATTTCATCATATTCTTAATTTTTCCCTTTATTTTTATTATATGCCATATGGGAGTTTTTTTCCAGTGTTTTTATAGTTGATTATTTTCGGGTTATTTCTGAGCTTTAATACTATGTCGTTATAGGAGTAATTCTATTTTTCTGTTATCCAGGGAATTTATGTCTATTTGATCTATAATATTGATTGTTACTGTATGCTCTCCATCTTCCATTCCGTATTCATCAATAACAGAGATTTTTATTTCTTCATCTCCCAGCTCTTTTACATATCCTGTTAGAGAGCTTTTATCTTCATCAAAATATAAAGTGATCAAAAGTTTCTTTTTCTTTGCTATTTTCAGTGTATCTGTCAGCAGATCTTTTTCTTTTGTATTGTTGATTTCAATATTTTTTTCCAAGTAATGTAAATTTTCGGCTATCTTCTTTATTTTCTTTAAATAAAGTGTGTTTCTCTCAATTTTTATGATATCTGATAATCTTCTTAATATATATCCGTCATTTAAGCCTTCTGGAGAAACTGCCCTTATTCTTATAATATTATCTTTTACCATATCTACATAACCGACAAAAAGGCTGTTCAATTTACTTTCATTGAAGTAAAATTTCATTATTTAATTTACATTCTTCTATTTCTTTTTTAGTATGTTCATTTCTTTTCCTCCATATGCTTTTTTATTAATCGCTGCTATTTCATATATAATATTTCTTCCAGAGAAGGCACTTCCGGATTATCTTCATAAGGCAAGTCCACATAAATATCATCTAAATACTTTATTCTGCCTTCTTTTTCAAAATAAATTGTTATATCTAAATTAGTAAAGTCATATGAACCGCCATATTCATGTTCTTCATATTCAAACTCAAATTCTTTATTTAATTTTTTATGATGATATCTGATTTTTGTCAAAACTTCTCTTATATCTTCACCATTTTTTATTTTTAATCCATTTTCCAAATATAATTCTTTCACTATAAAACTCAAAGAGTGAAAATCAACCAAATCTCTTTCTAAAAAATAATTAGTTCTATAGAAAATTCGAAGTTCCAATTCGGAATATACAAAATATACATTAAAATCTTTGTATTCACTATCTCTTTCTATTTTTCTTTCATCTGGTTCTCCAAATGCTTTTATTATTTCTTTCAAATCAATTTTCTCTATTCCGTTAATTCCATAGATATTATTTAATGTGAATTTCATCGTTTCCTCCTTATTTTCACTATACCAAATACAAAATCCAGATTTTTTCAATTTATACTTTTTGTAAAAAAAGAATTGCTTTATCCAAAGCTTCTTCTGGTGTTAATAATATACTTGAGTACCTGCTGAAACCAGTGAATTCTTCCGGGTAACTATATTTTGCATTAATATACTCCAATTTTCCCCGCAATTCATCACCAGATAGTTTTTCTGCTCTTAATTCCAGCAAATCTGCCAGTCCTATTTTCTTTATTTCTTCTGCGCTTTCTTCAGCAGTTATTGTTTTCTTTTTATCATAAACAATATTTCTAAATATCTCATAATCATAGAGCTTCCCGCCTGCCAGTATTTCTATATCATCTTCATAGTATCCGCTCTTCATTAATTTAGCACTAAAATCAATTAATTGCAATTTATCTATAAAATCATAACAATAAGCTACTATTCCTGTCTTTAATTCTTTACTGACTTCAAAAAGCCATTTGATTTCTTTCATAATTTTCTCCTAATCCCCTTATCTTCAAACAAATAACCTGAGTAAAAATTTTAATAAAACAAAAAAAGTCCATAAAATAAAGGCAATGAACTTTTCCCAAGAGACTTTCACTTAATAGCACTGTCCAAACAATAACCATCCAAACCACAAATATAATTTTCTTCTTTAACTATTTATTATTTTTATCATTTCAATAATAGAAAACTCTTTCTCAACATTAAAATCATAAAAACCAACATGAATATCATTCTCATACAACCAACATAAATCAGTTCCATAGGGTGCACTAAAAATATCCAAAATTACAGGATTTATATTATGCATAGATTTCGCACTTAAAATTATAAAATTATCAGGATTGCTAACATATTCTTCATCTTCATCAATCGCATAAAAATTCCAGCCATTCAGCTGTTGAATTGAACTCTCTTCTCTAAATGAATATTTTATTGGTTTCCCGTAAAGAATATTCTTAGAAACTATAAAACCGCCATAAAGTTCACTTTTTATCCCCATTTTCAAACTCCTCCACAATTTTTAAAATATCATTTCTGCCAGAATAACTAAATTTCATAATTCTCTATTACCTTTTTTGATTATTCCATATTCCTCTTTAGAAGTCAAATAATTCTAGTCTTTGTTAAGAAAAAAACTAAGTCAAAAAGTATTTCAATTTTATCGACTTTAAAACTATTAAGATTTAAAATATAAATATAATTTCTATCTGAAAATACAAAAGTTTGAAGTTATTAGACCTCACTTCCAACCCACAAAAAAAGACTGCCTTAGCAAAGACAGCCTGAAAGTTTAAAACAAAATTTCTGGAGAGATTTTAGCACCCGGCCTCATGACCGGATACAAGTGTTTTAAAATTAACAGATACTTATTAGTCCTAATTTCAGTTAAACAAAACACTGGTGTTAATAACACATTGACTTTTTTCCCTACAGTATAAAATATTTATCCCGATACTTTCATCCCAAAAAACTCCAATTTTTTTAAAATTATCATAAACTTTTATACTGTTTGATATTATAATACTACTTCTATGTGAACTTAATGTGAATAATAAAAATATTTTTTATATTTTCATATCCCCTTGTTTTATAAGTCCCATTTTTCTCATAACACCAGATACTAAAAGAGCTATTACAGCAGGAAATACAAAATGCAGAAGAATCATAGGAAGAAGTGACTTCTCCCCCATTACTTCAAATGTGGTGAACTGCCCCACTAGACCGCTTGTCCCCATTCCTGCTCCGATTTTATTATTTTCCATCTTAAATATTGCCGCCCCTACACCTCCGAGTATTACCGATGCTACCATCGGCGGTACCAGAATAAGAGGATTTTTTATGCTGTTAGCCATCTGCAGCTTTGAAGTTCCCACTCCATGCGATATAAGTCCGTTAAATCCGTTATCCTTATATCCTGCCACTGCGAAACCTATCATATGACATGCACATCCTATAGTTGCCGCTCCTGCTGATAATCCCGACAAACCAAGGGATATTGCCACAGCTGCACTGCTTATCGGAGAAGTTATTATAATTCCCATTATTAGTGCTACAAGAATTCCCATAGGCAGAGGATTCAAATTCGTAGATTTATTTATTATGTTTCCTATAAGCATCATAAATCTGCTTATATACGGCGAAGCAAACACGCTTACTACTCCTCCGGTTATTATGGAAATACCCGGAACAACAATAATATCACACTTAGTTTTACCAAATACCACTTTTGAGGCAAGTGCTCCGGCTACACTGGCTGCAAGTGCTCCCACAGGTTCACCCGATGCAAGTATATACGAACTTCCCCCGTATTTAATGGTTCCTGCTCCGAGCATACCGCATACTACAGATGCAAAAACTCCTAAAGGCGGTGCTTCAAGTGATAATGCCACTCCTGCTCCAATGGCCGGCCCCATCATATACTGCGCTACCTGCCCGAACATAATTAATTCCTTGATATGCAGATATGTCCCTATCTGCTTAAGAATAACCCCTGTTACCAGCGATGCCATTAACCCTAATGCCATTCCGTTCAAAATTTTTACCAAAGTATTGTTCAAAAATCCTGTTTCCTGTTTTTTCAATTTTCTTCTCCTTTTGTATATCAAAAATTTTATATTATAATATTAGATATCCCTTTTTTAATAATTCACTTTTTATCTTTTCAAAACTTTCTTTATTCATTGTCTCAATTGTATGCATATGAAGTCCGTCAGTAAGTGAACACAACGGCTCTACACTTGATGATCCCAGCTTTTCCATAAACTGCTCTATGTCGCCCATATTTCCTATATTCAAATTTCCTTTTACTTCACCATAAACACCGTGTTCTACTGATACATCCAAAATTTTCCCGCCATAATTCACTATAATTTCCAATTCATCCTCCAGTTCATATTTCCCCGAATGACGGCAGACTATTGTATTCACTATTCCCTCATGTCTGAGTTTTATATAACCGTTAGGAGTCGCTATGATATCTTCCCCTGTTGCTCTCAAAAGAGATATATCCTGTACTATAACCTGTCTTGAAACATTAAACTTTTTTCCTAAAATACTGCCTTTTACACTCTCGGAAGATTCATTTAATATTTTCAGTATTTGGTTTCTTCTTTCCTGATTATCCAACTTTACACCTCATTTCACATTGTCTATTCTTCTGTCTTGTCACCTATGTTATTTAATTTATCATATTTTGGATATTTTTTCAATTTTTATTTTTTCTTATGTATGTATAAAAAAAACTTTACATAATGATATTTTTCTCTATTACATGACAAATCTGATTTACATATGTAAACCAAAGGAATATTTGTCCTTGACAATGAAAAAATTTTGAGACTATAATTTATTACAACATACATTTTACTTAACAGAAAATAAATATGTACTTTTTATAATTCTTTATTTGAAAAAGGTGGCTGATAATTATGTGTCCGAACCGACTAAAAGAAAATGGATTCAGAGAACTGGAAGCATTCATAAATTCACTGGATACAAAGGAGGGAGCATTAATCACAGTTTTACACAGAGCTCAGGAAATCTTTGGTTACCTCCCCAAGGAAGTACAGGAATTCATAGCTGATAAACTTAATGAACCCCTTGCCAGTGTTTATGGCGTTGTTAGTTTTTATACTTTTTTTACTATGATTCCCAAAGGAGATATTGCGATATCTGTCTGTATGGGGACAGCCTGTTTTGTCAGAGGTGCTGAAAAAGTCCTTGATGAATTCCAGAGCAGGCTTGGAATAAAAGCTGGGGAAACCTCTCCCGACGGAAAATTTTCTCTGGATGTTCTGCGTTGTATAGGTGCCTGCGGAATTGCTCCTGTAGTATTGGTAAACGGTAAAGTATACAAGAAAGTAGAAGCAGGAGAAGTAAAAAATATTGTAAGCGAATATATGTGAAGGGAGTGAAGTGTATGCCCCGTGATGAACTCATTGAAAGACTCGAAGATATGAGGAGCAGTATTTCCAAGGAAAGAAATTACAAAAAGCAGGTACTTGTCTGCTGTGGAGTAAACTGCCTCACTTCAGGAAACGACATAATTCTGGAAAAATTCCAGAGCAGAATAAAAGAAATGAATCTGGACAGTGAAATTAACGTGACCAAAACAGGCTGTTTCGGATTTTGTGCCAGAGGCCCTATTGTAGAAATCCTTCCGGACAAAATCTTTTATACTGAAATAACACTGGACGATGTTGATAAAATTATAGATAAACACCTCTTAAAGAATCAGGAAATCGAAGAACTTTTATACACCAATCCACTCACCAAAGAAAAAATTGGCAAACCAAAACACATGGACTTTTACAAAAAACAAAAAAAAATCGCACTTAGAAACTGCGGTATTATTAATCCTGAAAGCATTGATGACTATGTTTTGGCAGATGGTTACACTGCATTAGACAAAGCTCTGAAAATGACTCCTGAAGAAGTCGTGGAAATTGTGAAGAATTCAGGACTAAGAGGGCGCGGAGGTGCCGGCTTTCCCACAGGAAAAAAATGGGAAATAGCTCTTCATAATGAAGCTCCAGAAAAATATGTAGTCTGTAATGCTGATGAAGGTGATCCCGGTGCATTTATGGACAGGTCTATTCTTGAAGACGATCCTCACTCAATAGTGGAAGCTATGGCTATCTGCGGTTATGCCATAGGTGCTGAATATGGTCTTGTATATATCAGGGCAGAATATCCAAATGCTATGAAAGTGATTGCTAAAGCTATAAAAGATGCAAGAAGCCATGGATTTCTCGGAAAAAATATTTATAATACTAACTTTAGTTTTGATATTCAGCTCAAATACGGTGCAGGTGCTTTTGTCTGCGGTGAAGAAACTGCTCTTATCCGTTCTATGATGGGAAAAAGAGGTGAACCTGTGAACAAACCTCCGTTCCCCGCAGAGAGAGGTTACAAAAATTCTCCTACCAATGTCAATAATGTAGAGACTTTGGCTAATATCCCCGTTATTATAAAAAGGGGAGCCGAATGGTTCAGATCTTTTGGTACTGAAAATTCACCTGGAACAAAAGTATTTGCCCTTGCGGGAAAAATCAACAATACCGGTCTTATAGAAGTTCCTATGGGAACTACATTAAGAGAAATTATATACGAAATAGGCGGAGGCATTAAAAACGGAAAAAGATTCAAAGCCGTGCAGACAGGAGGTCCGTCAGGGGGATGTCTTACTATTGATGATCTTGACACTTCTATAGATTTCGACAGTCTTACGGCTAAAGGTTCTATGATGGGTTCCGGAGGTATGATTATCATGGATGAAGATAACTGTATGCCTGCCATGGCAAAATTTTATCTGGATTTTACAGTTGATGAATCCTGTGGAAAATGTACTCCGTGCAGAATAGGAAATAAAAGGCTTCTTGAAATATTAAAAAGAATAACAAGCGGTGAAGGAACTGAAGATGACCTGTATACACTGAAAGAGCTTTCACTTATTATAAAAGATTCTGCTTTATGCGGCCTTGGGCAGACAGCGCCGAATCCTGTGCTTTCCACCCTTGATAAATTCTGGGATGAATATATTGCCCATGTAAGAGATAAAAAATGCCCTTCCGGACAATGCAGGGCTTTAATAAAATATGTAATTAATAATAAGTGTATAGGATGTACACTGTGTGCAAGAATCTGTCCGGAATCCTGCATTACAGGAAGCCCGAAACAAAGACATTATATAGATACCGAAAAATGCATTAAGTGCGGTTCTTGTTATGAAGCATGTAAATTTCACGCAATTGACAGAGTCTAACTCTGAGATGGACTTGATTTTACATTATTAACAGAACCACTAAAAAGGAGGATATTTATGAAACATGATTTAATCACTCTGACTATAGATCACAAAACTGTGGAAGTACCGGAAGGTACTACTATACTTGCAGCAGCCAAAAGTGTCGGTATCAGTATTCCTACTCTCTGTTACCTGAATCTTGCAGACTTTGGCTGTGTAAATACCCCGTCTTCATGCAGGATGTGCCTTGTAGAAGTAGAAGGCAGAAGAAATCTCGCCCCTGCATGTGTTACTACTGTTACGGACAAAATGGTAATCAGCACTAATTCCGTGAGAGCATTAAAAACCAGAAAGACTATGCTGGAGCTGCTTCTTTCAGACCATCCCAAAGAATGCCTCACATGCCAGAAATCCGGAAACTGTGAATTACAGAATCTTGCTGACAGATTTTCTATAAGGGATATAAAGCTGAAAGGTGAGCAATCTACTTACAGGCTTGATATATCCAAGTCTCTTATACGTGACATGGACAAATGTATAATGTGCCGCCGTTGTGAGACAATGTGTAATGAAGTCCAGACTGTAGGAGTCTTATCAGCAATTAACAGGGGCTTTGAATCTGTTATTGCCACTGCTATGGAAATCAATCTAAACGACTCTGTATGTACATACTGCGGTCAATGTGCTGCTGTGTGTCCTACAGGAGCTTTAGTGGAAAATGACTCTACATGGGATGTTGTCACAGCTTTGGGAGACCCTGAAAAAACAGTAATTGTTCAAACAGCTCCTTCTGTAAGAGCGGCTCTGGGAGAAGAATTCGGATTAGAGCCCGGTACGCTTGTTACGGGAAAAATGGTAGCAGCTCTTCGAAATCTTGGTTTTGATAAAGTATTTGATACCGACTTCGGTGCTGATCTTACTATTATGGAAGAAGCTTCCGAATTTTTAGACAGATTAACACGTCATCTTGCAGGTGACACCAGTGTAAAGCTCCCCATTCTTACTTCCTGCTGTCCTGCATGGGTAAACTTCTTTGAACACAATTTCAGCGATCTTTTGGATGTTCCTTCTACTTCAAAGTCTCCTATGCAGATGTTCAGTGCTGTTGTAAAAAATGTCTATGCTCAGGAGCTTGGCGTTGACAGAAAAAATCTTGTTGTTGTTTCGGTTATGCCTTGCCTTGCCAAAAAATATGAAGCAAGCAGGGATGAATTTTCAATAGGAAATGATTATGATACTGATATTGTTCTTTCTACAAGAGAACTTGCCAAATTAATAAAGCAGTATAATATAGAATTCAGTCTGCTGGAAGATGAAGAATTTGACAATCCCCTTGGCGAATCAACTGGTGCAGGTGTTATTTTCGGAAGAACAGGCGGAGTTATTGAAGCAGCTCTGAGAACAGCTGCTGACTGGTACACTAAAGAATACCTGAAAGATATTGATTATACTCAGGTCAGAGGATTCGAAGGAGTACGGAGTGCTGATGTAAAAATCGGAGATCTGGATCTGAAAATAGGTATAGCCCATGGCCTTGGAGATGCAAGAAAACTTCTTGAAGAAGTGAGAGCTGGTAAATCTGTATATCATGCTATAGAAATAATGGCATGTAAAGGCGGATGTATCGGAGGCGGCGGTCAACCTTACCACCATGGAAATACTGCTATCTTAAAGAAAAGAACCGAAGCACTTAAAATAGAAGATGAGTCTAAAAAAATAAGAAAATCTCATGAAAATCCTTTTATTATAAAACTATACAAAGAATACTTCGGTGAACCGCTCAGCCACAGATCCCATGAATTACTGCATACAAGATATTTTAAAAAACATAAGATATAAATACAAAACAGCTGTCTTTTTAGCGGCTGTTTTCTATATATACCATGATTTTCAGTTTAAATTCTGTATTCACTAAAAATATCAGAATATTATAAAAAGAGGCCTGGCAGCATTAGTACCAGCCTCTCTAGATGTAAACTTAGGAGATAAGGTTCTTTGCAGCTGTTTCGGAATCCTTATATTAATTCCAAAACATTCTGTTTCGAACCAGCTTTCTTTCCATTTACTAGCAGTATAATGTTTATTTCTTTTGAAAACTTTTTTACTAAAAACTCCTGGATTTGTGTAAAATTAAAATATTATACTGCTCCTATATATCATATAATTTCAATGTGAAAATAATGTGAATAAATAAAAATTTATTTTATATTTAACAGTCCGCATTATTATTTATATATTTATCAAAAAATCTTATATCTACCTGTATCCCATAAAAAAAGAACTGTCTCAAAATAATTCTTTCATTTCAATAATCTTATATCAAAATCTATTTTGAAGCAATTCTTTATATATTATTTTTTTTCATTTGATTTTATAACTCTGAATATTTGTTCAGCTGTTTTTTCCACTAATCTCTGTGCATTTTTTGTGTCCATTGCCTCATTAAGAGTCATCGGCGAATCTATTATTGAAAAAGCTGCTGTAATTCCACATTCATATATATTCCCGATCTCGTCATCAACGCTTCCGCCGATTGCTATAACGGGAATTCCATACTTTTTCGCCAGCTTTGCCACACCGGAAGGTGTTTTTCCCATTGCTGTCTGAAAATCTATTCTTCCTTCTCCTGTAATAACATAGTCCGAACCTTTTATACTTTTTTCCAGTTCTATTTTCTCAGTTATAATATCTATTCCCGGTTTTAATTCCGAATTGAAAAAAGCCATAAATGCACCTCCGAGCCCGCCTGCTGCCCCTGCTCCCGAAATATTGGAAATATCAGTTTTTTTTATGTTTTTTATTACATTTGAAAAATTTTCCATACCTTTATCAAGTATTTTTATCATCTCTTCAGTAGCGCCTTTTTGTTTTCCATACACATAGGCGGCACCATTAGATCCGTAAAAAGGGTTATCCACATCACATGCTATCAAAAATTTTGCCTCGGATACTTCTTTCATTACTTTATTATCTCTAAAGCTTTTTATCTTCAGGAGATTTTCTCCGTTTGGATTTAACTCATCCCCGTTTTCATCCAGAAATATATATCCAAGAGCTGAAAGCATTCCTATTCCTGCATCATTGGTAGCACTTCCGCCTATTCCTATTATAAACTCACGGCATCCTTTTTCAAGAGCATCTTTTATCAATTCCCCTGTTCCGAATGTAGTGGCTTTCATAGGATCACGTTCGTCTGAATCAAGGAGGGGCAGACCGCTTGCTGCTGCCATTTCTATTACAGCTGTTTTCCCGTCTCCGGAAATACCGTAAAATGAATCTACATCACGCATTAATGGGTCTTTTACCTTTATATTGACCATTTTTCCGTCCAAGTTATCTATCAGCGCTTTTACTGTACCTTCTCCACCGTCTGCAAGAGGGATTTTTAGGAATTCGGCATCTTTATATACCTTTTTTACACCTTTTTCAAAAGCTTCTGACACTTCCAACGATGTCATACTGCCTTTAAATGAATCTATTGCTGCTACTACTTTCACTTTTTACTCCTCCTTATTGGAATATAATATTCTTAATTTATAAGCTAAATTTCTTATTTTGTCAATTTAATTCTGTATTTTTGCTATAATAGAATCATTAATTTCAATTAGGAGCAGAAATTTTACATATTTTCTTTAACTTCATTTATTGAACTTTCTACATGTCTTATAGAAAAGATTTTTGCCGTCTCAATGTCATTCTCTCTTATAGCATTAAGAATTTTTATATGCTCTTCGAGTCTTTCCTGATTTTCGCTGTTTCCTCTTTCGATATTTCTTCGTCCGTGAATTTTCAGCAATTGCGATATTATGTCATACAGTCTTGTCATTAGTTCATTATCAGTACATTCTGCAATTTTCTTATGGAATTCCATATCCCATTCATAAAATTCCTTGTTTAAATCCTTATATTCCATCATCTTTTCTACTATTGGTATAAGTTCCGCTGTTAAAATACTGCAATTATTCGCCATCGCCACACTCACTGCCAATGGATCCAGAGCTTTCCTCACTTCCAGTATTTCCAGATATCCGTCCAAATTAAGTGAAATATTCGGTATGATATCATTAAAATAAATATTAGGTGTAAGATTATTTACGTAAGTCCCCCCACCTTGTGTTCTTGAGAGTATATTCAAAGCAACAAACTTTTTTATTGCTTCTCTCACCACTGAACGGCTAACGCCCAGCTCTTTGGAAAGAGATATTTCCGGCGTTATTTTGTCACCGACATCCCATTCGCCCGTTAAAATTTTTTCCTGTACATAGTTAAATACTTTTCCAACCTTATCATCCATAGTTTTTCTCCCTTAAGTTTAAATAAATTATAGTTCCGGATTTTAAAATATCTAAGTAAAAAATTTTCCTAATACAAAATGACCTGATAACCCTAAATTTTAAAATAAGATCACCATAGATTTAACATAATTAAAAAATTACGCTCTATTGTCAAATATATCTAGTTAAATTTTTTATGTTATGTAATCACCTCCTTGTTTAATTCCTTGTTATCTTAAAAAATTTATTAACTATTGACATGTTTTTCTAAAACAGTTTTTTATTTTGGGATGAGATTTTTTTATTATAATTTCGTCTATTTACATATATAATCATAGTATAAACATATATTATTATATTGTCAATAGAAATTTGCCATATGTTTCTGATAAAAGTTATATCTGTTCAATTTTCAATTTTCCTTTGTAATGATTCCACTAAAATTGTTTACATATTTCATTGTTTTTTTATAAAAACTAACAATAAAATTATATTTTCTCAGTTTTTATCATATGGCCTTTTCTATTATTTTCAAGCCCGGACTTTGTCTGCTTAAAACCCATCCAGTGTATAATGATTACACAGCTGCTGCTTTATAACATATCTTCGGTTTTATATTACAGATACTTATCTTCTTTCATGAGATAATTCTGTACATAATCCTTTATCCCCTCTTCCAAAGATGTAAATCCTGCATTGTATCCGGCTTTTTTCAGTTTTTCCATCTTTGCTTCTGTAAAATACTGATATTTTCCTCTTAAATCTTCAGGCATATCTACGAATTTTATTCCGTTGATATCCCCGTTCATTGATTCCACGGTTAATTTTGCCAGTTCGTAAAAAGCTCTTGCTCCGCCTGTTCCCAGATTATATACCCCGTTAGGTGCTCCTTCTTCTTTCATAAGGAAATACATTACGTTTGTAACATCTTTTATATATACAAAGTCTCTAAGCTGATACCCGTCCTTATATCCTTCTTTATGTGACTTAAAAAGTTTTACGCCTTTTTCTGCATTATATTGGTTAAATGCGTGAAAAACCATACTCGCCATTCTCCCCTTATGATATTCCTGAGGTCCGTATACATTAAAGAATTTCAATCCGAACCATTTTTTCGGAGTTTTCTTCTGCTTTAATGCCCACACATCAAAAATCTTTTTTGAATAACCGTATTTATTCAGAGGTCTTAATGTAGTATGACCTTCGAGATCTATTTCATCATCATATCCAAGCTCGCCGTCTCCATATGTAGCAGCACTGCTTGCATATACGAAAACCGCATCTTTTTTTATTGCATAATCCCAAAGCTTTTTAGTATACTCATAATTGTTGTCCATAAGGAAATCCATATCTTTTTCAGTTGTTGCCGAACATGCTCCCATGTGGATAATTGCCGTTATTTTTTCATCTGTTGTTTCCAGATAATTAAATAATTCATCTTTATCTACCCAGTCGTAATATTTTCTCTTAGCGAGGTTCAGCCATTTATCTTCTGTTCTGAGTTTATCAGAAACTATTATATCTTCCATTCCCATTGTATTCAGCTGCCATACAAAAGCACTTCCTATAAATCCTGCAGCTCCTGTCACTATTATCATTCTTATACCTCCCCGGCAAATATTTTGGCTAATCTTTCCAGTGCTTCATTTATATCACTATATTCAAGTATTTTTATCTTATGGTTTCCTCTGATCATTGCGGATAATTGCTTCTCCGAACTTTGGTCATAAAGACATATTATATTCTTATCCATTGCATCGGCATAACCTATTTCATATCCCACTCCTATAGAAAGTATTGATACTTCGGCTACCATTACGTCACTTTCTCTCAGCCAGTTTATATCCTGCTCATAAATCTCCCTGTCTGTCTGATGATACACGAATTTTTCTTCATCAGGCTCTGATATATGCTCTGTAAGAACCTTTCCGTATTCTTTTAATCTTCCTATTATCATCTCAAATTCTTTTCTTTTTTCTCTTCCGCCTCTTACTGAGCCTGCAAAATATATTTTCATATTCTATTACACCTTCCCGTTTCCATACATTTAGTTAAAAAGGAAGATTTGAAACTCTTCCCTTGGCATATGATCCTTAGTTTGATTCAAAATATTAATGTTTATTTTTTTGTTCATAAAGCTCATCCCAGATGTAAAAAAGTTCTTTTGGTGCGTAATTATCTCCTATATCCACGCCTTTTCTGTTTTCACCGTGAAAATCCGATCCCGCACTTTTTATAAGAGAAAATTTTTCTGATGTTTTTTCAAAGTATTTTATATCCTCTTCTGAAAATAACGAGTAGTATGTTTCTATTCCGTCCAGTCCGTTATCTTTCATATCTTTTACCAGCTGGACAAAAGCATCTTCATCCAGTCCTATAAGCTTCGGGTGGGCTAAAAACGCCAACCCTCTGCTCTTTTTTATTATTTCAATTCCGTCAAAAGGATTCATGTTCGATTTTGGA
The DNA here is from genome assembly GCF_024158605.1 of Sebaldella sp. S0638. Lineage (NCBI taxonomy): Bacteria > Fusobacteriati > Fusobacteriota > Fusobacteriia > Fusobacteriales > Leptotrichiaceae > Sebaldella > Sebaldella sp. S0638. The sequence continues at coordinate 36,677 of NZ_JAMZGM010000021.1, forward strand.
ACATAGGCAAGGCCGTTTGAGCCGAGATATTTTTCGAATGCTTCTTTTACATCAGCCACATATCCCTTTGCTATCAAAGCCCTTGCAAGATGTGTCCTGCTTATAATCTCCCCTTCTGCCTCACGGAATGTATCTTCTTTTGTAATTTCTATCCCATGGTCATTCAGTATCTTTATGGCTTTTTCATTTCTGTTGATTCTTGCCTGTTTCATTTCTTTGGAAAATCTTATCAGGTTTTCATCGTTTTCATCTACGAAGTAGCCGAGTATATGTACTTCTTTCCCCATGTATTCCGTGGATATTTCTATCCCGCTTATGAATTTTATGTTATTTTCCATGCATTCTTTTCTAGCCTCGCCAAGCCCTTCCACAGTGTCATGATCAGTAAGCGACAATATTTTTATGCCCTTTTCCACAGCTCTTTTTACTAATTCGGGGACAGTGAAAGTTCCGTCTGAATACAGCGAATGCATATGGAGATCAGTCATTGTTATTACCTTCTTCCTTTATGATTCTGTCTTTCCAGTTCTCTTCTTTTCTTTCTCGAAACATTAAGCATTTCACTTTCAGCCTTTTCAAGTGCATCTCCCACTTCTTCGGCTTCTTCTATCTCCTGATGTACAGACTCTAATCCCTGTGCTCTTTCCTCCGCTTCCATCTCTTCTTCAGTTTTGAATCTCAGCTTCATCAGGAATGAGCTTACTTCTCTCTTTATACCGTCTATCATTTCATTATAAAGATCAGTACTGATTATTTTATATTCATTAATCGGATTCTTTTGCCCGTATGATCTCAGATATATTCCTTCTCTCAGTTCTGTAAGGTTTTTCAGATTTTCTCTCCATCTCTGATCCAGTACTTCCAGCATTATGTATCTTTCTACATCTCTGAACTGTTCAGAACCAATTTCTCTCTCTTTATTATTATATCTGTCAAGAAGATCCTGAATAATTTCAGCTTTCATTTTATTTCTTTCCATATCAAGGTACAGTTCAGGTACATGATAGTTATAGCTGTCTCTAAGATTATCCACCAGATAATCAAAATTCCAGTCATCTCTTGAGTCTCCTGAAAGTGCATTATCTATGAAGTCCTCTACAGTTTCTTTCATCATGGAAATAATCAGGTCTTTCAGATCCTCATTTCTCAGAACAAGGTCTCTTTGTGCATATACTACTTCTCTTTGTTTATTATTAATATCATCATATTCAAGCAGATTTTTTCTTATTGAAAAGTTTCTGCTTTCTACTCTTTTTTGTGCTCCTTCTACTGCTCTTGTGATGAATTTATTTCTTATTTCCTCGTGTTCTTCTACTTTTAACGAAGCCATCATGTTTTGCAGTCTGTCTCCGCCGAACAGTCTCATTAGATCATCTTCAAGTGACAGATAAAATTCAGATGCTCCCGGATCTCCCTGACGTCCTGCCCGTCCTCTAAGCTGGTTATCTATACGTCTGCTTTCATGTCTTTCTGTTCCTAATATAAATAGTCCCCCTGCTGCTACGACTTTTTCCTTGTTTTCCTCACATTCTCCCTGATACTGATCTACCAGTTCTCTGAATTCAGGAGTTCCTCTGTCTGTAGTTTTTAATGCAAGAGATTCCGGATCTCCTCCCAGTTTTATATCCGTTCCTCTTCCTGCCATATTTGTTGCTATTGTTACTGCTTTATATCTACCTGCCTGTGCTATTATTTCCGCTTCTCTTGTATGCTGCTTGGCATTCAGGACATCATGCGGGATTCTTGCTTTTTTCAGCAGTTTTGACAGATCTTCGGAGTTCTGTATCGAAGCTGTTCCCACCAGTATCGGCTGTCCGTTCTCGTAAAGTTCTTTTATTTTTTCTACTATTGCATCGTATTTTGCTCTTTTTGTAATGTAAATAACATCAGAAAAATCTTTTCTTATAACAGGTTTATTCGTAGGTATTGCTACAACACCCAGTTTATATATCTGCTTAAATTCATCTTCCTCAGTTTTTGCCGTACCCGTCATTCCTGACAGTTTCTCATACATTCTGAAGTAATTTTGAAGTGTAATTGTGGCAAGTGTCTGGTTTTCCCCTGCTACTTCCAGATTTTCCTTTGCTTCAATTGCCTGGTGAAGACCGTCTGAATATCTTCTTCCTTCCATTAGTCTTCCTGTGAATTCATCTACTATTATTACTTCGTCATCTTCATTTATTATATAATCCCTGTCCAGTTTGAACAGTTCCTTAGCTTTCAGTGCCTGAGCCAAAAAGTGCGTAAGCTCTACGTGTTCAGGTGAGTAAAGGTTTTCTATATTAAGTATTCTTTCTACGTTTTTTATACCTTTCTCAGTCATTGTTACATTGTGCTGTTTCTCGTCTACTTCATAATCTTCGTAATCTTCCTCAGGTATAACAGTATTTTTCTTATCTTTTATTTTTTCTGTTTTCACACTTCTTTTCAGCTGTAATACTACTTTGGCAAAAACATTATACCAGTGTGTAGTTTCTTCAGCTGCTCCTGAAATTATCAGAGGGGTTCTTGCCTCATCTATCAGAATCGAATCTATTTCATCGACTATTGCATAGTGATGTACTCTTTGTACTTTTTCTTTGATATTATGAACCATATTATCCCTTAAATAATCAAAACCAAATTCATTATTCGTACCATAAGTAATATCAGATGCATATGATCTTTTTCTGTCTTCGTTTGATATACCGTTTACTATTACACCTACAGACAGTCCCAGAAAATTATAAAGGGGTCTCATTATTTCCATATCCCGCTGTGCAAGATAGTCATTTACAGTTATTATATGCACACCCTTGCTTGTAAGTGCGTTAAGATAAATAGCAAGTGTCGCCATCAGGGTTTTTCCTTCCCCGGTTTTCATTTCTGCTATTCTTCCGCTGTGAAGAATCATTCCACCAATAAGCTGTACATCATAATGACGCATTCTAAGTACTCTTTTTGCACCTTCTCTTGCCACGGCAAACGCTTCCGGCAGTATATCATCAAGGTCTTCTCCGCCTTCAAATCTTATTTTGAATTCTTCTGTTTTTCCTTTTAGTTCAAAATCTGTAAGCTTTTCTATTTTTGGTTCGAGGGCATTTATCGCCTCTACTTTTTTCATTAATTTTTTTACTTCTCTCTCGTCAGAAGTCCCGAATATTTTGTTTGCGACTGCGTTTAACATCTCTTCTCCTTTAGGTTTTATTTTTTTAGTAATTATTATACAACAAAATAAAGGAGTCTCTATTCCAAACTTCTTTCCATCACTTCCTGAAGCTTTTTATTTTTTATGTCTTCATTCTTATTTATATATATTAATTTTTCAGTCTCTTTTTTTGAACTTATAAAATAATCCCTGAAATCTACAGGTTTTATACTGACTTCTGCATAATAATCGTCATGCAGGTCTTTCAGGTCGTCTATGCTAAGATTGTCTTTCTTTATATCTTTTATCTTAAGTATAAGTCTTTTCAGCTCTTCCTCATTTAAACCCGATATAAACTCCAGCTTTTCCCTATGTATAATTAAACCCTGACTTTTTCCAGCATAATTATTCGTGTAGCTCAAAAGGAACAACACTAATGATGCCAAAAACAAGGCTTTCTTACTTTTCATGTTTTACCTCTTTTTTCTTTATTAATTGCTCAAAATCAGGCAATATGCACCAATGCTAAAACATATGCCCCTTATCTCTTTACTAAAACATAAGTCTGCAGCTGAGACAAGGTATTACTATTTTATCATTTATTAATAAATTTGTATAGTTAAATAGTGAAATTATTATGATTTTCAAAGAAAAAACTATATTTTTTTAATAACAAACAATATTTAATAAAATATTCTGATAATTTAACAATTACTCCTTTTACATTATTTAGTAAAATGTTTTTATAAATTTGTTTTAATTTTTCTGCATAATATTTAATTTCGAACTTCTTATTATTTGGCTGTCCTTATCCTACAAGAATAAATACCGTTAGTATTATAAAATAAAAAATATCAATAATTATAGTGAATTTCATACTTTTCTTTTTTATAAAAAGAAATTTTATAATCAGCACCAAAAGTGATATTCCTGTTAAAAAAACCGCTATCTTTGTATTTATTCTTTCCATACCATAGACAGCTATAAATATCAGTGCAAAAAACATATAAAAACCCACTGTTGCTGTACTTAGTAAAAAATCAAATATTTTCGCAAATGGTTTTCCGTCATTCGTTTTGTACATAAAATATTTTACAATATATAATAAAAAAAATATTCCTATAATCCTTATCATTTTAATTTTAACCTCTTTCTTTATAAAATAAAAGCTTATGTTCATTTTATCATATAATATCAGTAATATAAAAGAAATTTCCGGCAGCAAAAAATTTTATGATATAATAAATTAAAAAGATTATCTTCTCCATTTCCAAGTAAATTATCATTGACTTTCCCCTAACTGGAAAGTGTATAATCTAATCATAACCCGGGAAAATAAATTAAGGAGGTTCTAATTTGCTGCCTATAGGTATTTTTTCAAAATTCAGCAATGTAACTACTAAAACATTAAGATATTATGATGAAATCGGTTTATTGAAACCTGTATATATCAACGATGAAAACGGATATCGGTATTATAAGGCTGAGCAGCTCGTAACTGTACTGCTGATCAAAAAATTAAAATTATATGGTTTTTCACTGGAAGAAATTTCCAAAACATTGATAAATTCTGGTGATAATACTCTTTTCCTTTTATATATGAGAAAAAAACAGGAGGAAATGAGGAAAAAATTAAAAGATTATACAGCTATCCTTGCCAGTCTGGACAAGGATATCCAAAATCTGGAAAGGGGAATAAATATTATGGCATATTTAGATGATATTCAGGTAAATCTCGTCGAAACCCAGCCTAAAAATATTATTTTTATAAGAGAAAAAATAAATGTAAGTGATTACGGGAAATATTTAGGGAAACTTTATGAAACAATTATGGCAGAGAAATATAAAATAACCGGTGTTCCTTTATCTATATTTCACGACAGAGAATTTAACCCGGAAAATTATGATATAGAAATAGCAGTTCCTGTAGAAGAAGAAACAGAAAAAACCCGTGAGCTTTCAGGTGGTTTATGTGCAACAGCACTTTTCAAAGGACCATATTCTGAACTCACTTCTGTTTACACCAAGCTAAATCAATGGATAGAAAATGAAGGATATAAAATTATAAACGCTCCTTATGAATTATATCTTACAAATCCCGGAACCACAGCACCGGAAAATTATATGACAGAAATATACTGTCCTGTGGAAAAAATAACTTAATTTTCACCAAATCAAAAGGGCAGTTTTTAGCTGCCCTTTTTATCAAATCTTATTTTTCAAAACTTACAAAGCCCATATAAAGTATGGAATCATTTCCATTGCACTTTCCTCTGTCTTTGCAGTAAATACATTCTGAGATATCATAGAACTGTTATCTGTGGCAGTTCCGCTGTTTACAGCTGCTTTAGCATATGGGTGCAATGCGACTTTCTTATCTTTTATCACACCTGCTATTTCAAATATTAAGCCTGCCGCACAGTGTCCTGCTAGTTTTTTGTTCAGTTCATTGAATTTTGCTATTATCTCAAACATATCTTTATATTCAGTCTCTTCTTTATGCTTTGCAAATTCCTTGATTGCATCTCCGCATGCGAATACCACTCCGTCATACTCTGTTTCGTGTCCTTTCAGATCACCGATTACTCCGTCTAATTCTAAAGCCAGTCCCGAATTAGTCTTTACATTTTTTGTACTGTTCACGGCAAATGTCTTATACTCCACACCATTTTCAAAAAATGCTTCCAGATATGCGAATAATCCATAACCATTTACGGGATTCGGAACTAGTACTGCTACTTTTTTTCCCATTACAAAACCTCCTGACCATATTTTTATCTATATAAATCTGCTTCTTTTTACAGCAGTATATTCTGCCTGCCGCAGCTTTATATCTTTTTTTATCACTGTTATTTTTTAATAAAGTTTTACTACTTCGCTGAAGTCCAGAAATTTTCTGTCTCCAGGAGTTTCATCAGCAAGTCCGAAAGGCATTTGTGCTCTTAATCTCCATGTAGAAGGTACATTCCATTCCTGCTTTACAGATGCATCAATCAGCGGGTTATAGTGCTGTAATGATGCTGCAAGTCCTTCTGTATGTAACAGCATCCATACTGCATACTGTAACATTCCGTTTGCCTGCTCAGCCCATACAGGAAAGTTATCCGCATATAACGAGAAGTTATCCTGCATATTTTTTGTTGTAGTGTCTTCTTCAAAAAACATTACTGTACCAAATCCTGAGGCAAAACCGTTTAATTTATCTTCTGTCGGCTTAAAATCCTGACCTTCGGGCAATGTTTTCTTTACTTCTGCTTTAGCTATATCCCAAAGTTTTTTATTTTCATCTCCAGTTACTACGATCATTCTTGCACTCTGCATACCAAATGCAGAAGGCGTATAAAGTGCCACTTTTAAAATTTCTTCAATTTTTTCCTTTGTCAAATTTTCAGGTTTTTTCAAATTTCTGATTGATCTACGTTCCTTAATTGCATCTGCAATACTTTTAGAATTCATTGACATTCTAAATCACTCCCTTAATTAAGTTTTATTTTAAAAGTTACAAACATTTTATAACATGTCCAGAATATCTTTTATGGTTACTTCTTTAAGAACCTGTTCCATTGCTTCCTGAGCTTTTGAAAGAAATATTTCCAGTACCCCCTGTATTTTTGCACCTACAGGGCATTCTGCATTGGCATTCTCATGAATACTGAACAGTTCACCAGCAGAAACTACATCTCCGGCCTTGTATACATCATATAAAGATATTTCTTTGGGTGCTTTCAAAAGATGTGCACCGCCTGTACCGCTTTTCACGTCTATTAATCCCGCTTCTTTTAGTTTCCCCATAATTCTTCTTATGACCACAGGATTGGTATTTACGCTGCCGGCAATAAACTCAGAAGTAAATATTTTGTCTTTTCCGCATTCCAGCAGCACTAATATGTGAATTGCCACGCTAAATCTACTGCTTATTTTCATTTTTACCACCTCTGATGTAACTATTATAGTTACATCTAATAAAAAAGTCAAGTTATTTTTTTATATACAAATAAATTATACTGTATTTCAATTATAAAATTCTATTCAAACATAAGAAAATACTTGCTTAACACTTTATTTGAAACTACAAATTCAAATAAAAATATTTATATATATTTAAAAAATTTAAATTTTTCTGTTTCAAAAAGAAAAGCCGGATCAAATAATCCGGCTCTCTCTATATTAATTTTGTGAGTAATCAAGTGATGCCAATCTCTTATAGTAATTCCATCTGTCTTGAGCATTTCTCTTATTTTGTGCAAATAATTCTTTTGCTCTTTCAGGGAATTCTCCTGCAAGAATTGTATATCTTCTTTCTCTTTTCAAGTAATCCTCGAATTTATCCCAGTCAGGATCTTTACAATCTATTTGTAATGGATTCTTACCTTGTTCAGTTAATCTTGGATCAAATCTGAAAATTGGCCAGTATCCTGCTTCAGTAGCTAATTTTTCCTCAGTCTGAGATTTTCCCATACCTTCTTTGATTCCGTGTGCTATACATGGTGAGTATGCTATTACAATTGATGGTCCTGGATAAGCTTCAGCTTCTTTGAATGCTTTTAGTGTCTGGTTCTGGTTTGCACCCATAGATATCTGAGCTACGTAGATATTTCCGTAAGTCATAGAAATAGCTGCCAGGTCTTTTTTCTTAGTTGGTTTTCCAGAAGCTGCGAATTTCTCCACAGATGCTGCCGGTGATGATTTAGATGCCTGTCCTCCAGTGTTTGAGTAAAGCTCTGTATCTAATACAAGAACATTTACGTTTTCTCCAGATGCAAGTACGTGGTCAAGACCTCCATAACCTATATCATATGCCCATCCGTCTCCTCCGAATATCCATTGTGATTTCTTAACAAGATATTGTTTTAGAGAAAGGATTTCTTTTGCTCCCTGTCCGCTTTCTTTTTCTAATAAAGAAACTATTTTATTTCTTAATTCTTTTGTTTTATCTCCGTCTTGCTTATTCTCGATCCATTCTTTGTATAATCCTTGTAATTCAGGAGATACTTCGTTCATAGTATTATTCATTATTACTTCAATTCTGTTTCTAAGAGTTTCTACTCCTAAGAACATACCGAATCCGTACTCAGCATTGTCTTCAAATAATGAAGATGCCCAAGCTGGTCCTTCTCCGTCAGCATTTGTAGTATAAGGTGTTGCTGGTGCAGATCCTCCGTAAATAGAAGAACATCCTGTAGCATTGGCTACCATCATTCTGTCACCAAATAACTGTGTAACTAATTTTACATATGGAGTTTCCCCACATCCTGCACATGCTCCTGAGAATTCAAATAACGGCTGTGCAAACTGAGAAGATTTTACATTGTCTTTCCCCATAATGTGGTCTTTGTAGCTTACTTTATCAAATAAGTATTCTGCATTTTCTTTTTCGCCTTTATCTATTTGTGATTCGATAGGCTCCATTTTTATAGCTTTTCCTTTTGGTGCAGGACATACGTTTACGCATGATCCGCATCCTGTACAGTCTAGCGGTGAAACCTGTATTTTGTACTGTAGTCCTTCAAGACCTTTACCCATAGCTTTTATAGTAGTTAATCCTTCTGGTGCAGCTGCAAGCTCCTCTTCATTAATTAAGAAAGGTCTTATTACTGCGTGAGGACAAACAAAAGCACACTGGTTACACTGTATACAATTTTCAGGTACCCATTCAGGAACATTTACTGCTATTCCTCTTTTTTCATATGCAGTAGTTCCGTTTTCAAATGTTCCGTCTTCATATCCTAAGAATGCTGATACTGGTAAGTCATCACCTTTTACTGCATTGATAGGTTCTGCTATTCTTTTTACGAATTCTGGTTTTCCGCTGTCTACTATTTCTTTATCAACAGGAAGATTTGACCATGCAGGATCTACTGTTACTTCTACAAGTCCGTCTGTTCCTTTGTCTACAGCTGCCCAGTTCATTTTTACTATATCCTGTCCTTTTGCACCATATGTTTTTTCGATGTATTCCTTCATGTATGTTTTAGCTTCGTCATAAGGTATTACATTAGTCAGTTTGAAGAATGCAGACTGCATAATTGTATTTGTTCTTGTTCCCAATCCTACTTCTTCAGCTAAAGCTGTTGCATTTATGATATAAAATTTTGCTTTTCTGTCAGCAAGTAATTTTTTAGTTTCATTTGGCAGGTGCTCTACTACTTTATCTGCTTCCCAGATACTGTTTAGTAAGAAAGCTCCTCCTTCTTTAAGACCTGTTAACATGTCATATTTTCCTAAGTATGCAGGAACCGAACATGCTACGAAGTTTGCTTTTGTAACTAAGTATGTAGATCTAATAGGATCTTTACTGAATCTAAGGTGAGATCTTGTTACTCCTCCTGATTTCTTAGAGTCATATGCAAAGTACCCTTGTGAGTATAATGGTGTTTTATCCCCGATGATTTTGATTGAGTTTTTGTTAGCTCCTACTGTACCATCTGATCCCAGTCCGAAGAATAAACACTCTGTTACATCTGCATTTCCTGTGAAAACAGGTTCAGCAAGCGGTAATGATGTGAATGTAACATCATCTATTATTCCTATAGTAAACTGATCTTTTGGTTCAGGCTGCTTTAAGTTATTGTAAACTGATACTATCTGTTCAGGTGTAGTATCTTTTGAAGATAATCCATATCTTCCTCCTACTATGATCGGAGCATTTTCTTTTCCGTAGTAGATAGATTTTACATCAAGATATAAAGGTTCTCCTGTAGCTCCAGGTTCTTTAGTTCTATCTAATATTCCCACTCTTTTTACACTTTTAGGCATTGCTTCAAAGAAGTATTTTTCAGAGAATGGTCTGTATAAGTGAACACTTAGTAATCCTACTTTTTCACCTTTTGATACTAAAAGATCAACTGTTTCTTTTATAGCTTCTGTTACTGATCCCATTGCTATTATTACATATTCCGCATTTGGGTCTCCGTAATAAACAAATGGTGCATATTCTCTTCCAGTTACTTTTGAGATTTCCTTTAAATAGTGATTCATAATGTCAGGTACTGCATCATAGAATTTATTTTGTACTTCTCTTGTCTGGAAATATATATCATCATTTTCAGCAGTTCCTCTTGTTACCGGATGCTCAGGATTTAATGCATTTTCTCTGAATCTTGTTACTGCTTCCATGTCAATTAAGTCTTCATATACTTTATAATCCATTACTTCTACTTTTTGTATTTCGTGTGAAGTTCTGAATCCGTCGAAGAAGTGTAAAACTGGAACTCTTGATTTTATTGCTGCTAAGTGTGCAACACCAGCTAAATCCATTACTTGCTGAACTGAACCAGTTGCCAGCATAGTCCATCCGGCTTGTCTTGCAGAGTAAATATCAGAATGATCTCCAAAGATTGACAAAGCCTGAGCTGATAGTGCTCTAGCACTTACATGCATTACTCCAGGTAGTAATTCCCCGGCTATTTTATACATATTAGGTATTTTTAATAATAAACCCTGTGATGCTGTATAAGTAGTCGTTAAAGCTCCTGATTGCAGTGATCCATGTACAGTTCCTGCTGCCCCTCCCTCTGATTGCATTTCCGCCATTTTAACCGGTACACCGAACAGATTTTTTTTACCGTATGCTGCCCATTCATCTGTGTATTCAGCCATTGGTGAAGATGGTGTTATTGGATAAATTCCGGCAACTTCTGTAAATGCATAACTTGCATATGCTGCTGCTTGGTTTCCATCCATAGTTTTCATTACTTTAGCCATTTCTTTTCCTCCCTAGATTTATATATAAAAATTATTATTACGTTCATAAAAATCATACTACTAATTTTGCTGTTTAGTCAAGCAGATTTTTTGTTCAAAGCCCCTGTTTTGAATACTTTGAACCGTATATATTTTGAACTTCAAAGTATTATTTTTCTAAAAGCTAGATATTTAGAGCCGCCTGTAAAATCGACCTTGTTAATTTCTTAACTTTATTTCTGACTTTCATAATTATACTTTTTTTTTATAAATAAACCCAAATGTATTTATTTGATTTATGTTTCAAAATTTAGCATAAGTCCTGTATATAATTAATGATATTTAAAATCCGAAACATCAGAATTCTTACCTAAAATTCTCTATGTCAGGGGATTTATATTTTCATCTGTTTTATCAGACCTAAAATACTAAATTCACAAAGAACAATCGATATAATATTTTTCACATCAATTAATTAATTGTATAATATTTCGCAAGAAATTTCAACTTAAATTTGTATGTGAAAGTGTTTTCATTTTTACTTTCATTTTTTAAAAATATTTTTTAATGAAATTCACAATAAGGAATTTATCTTGCACGCATTTTTCTGATTTCACAAATTATTGTATTCTTATTTTAAACTTATATTTACCTTAGATAATATTGACATTTAGGCACTTATAATTTAAACTTATTGTACAATATGCATAATGGAGTTCTGCTCCAAAAAGTATACAGGTAATATAACGGAGGTATTTTATATGTATTTTAAAAAGTCACTTTTAGCAGTGGTATGTGCTTTATTCTTATTCAGCTGCTCTAATTCGAAAGCAGACAGCCAGACCACAATGACTTCTTCCAGTCCTGCAGCATCTAAAAATGCTATTGAGACACAGAATGAATTTGTGAATGTTTCTAATAAGCTTAAGGATTCTGTAGTAAACATAAGAACTAAAAAAACTGTTTACGTGAATTATTACAATCCTATTGAACAGTTTTTATACGGAAGATCGGAACCCAGAACTGAAAAGAAGGAATCTGGCTCGCTTGGTTCAGGATTTATAATTACTAATGACGGTTATGTTATGACAAATAACCATGTTGTTAACGGAGCCGATGAAATTTTTGTAAAATTTTCTGATGGAAGAGAACTAGAGGCGAAGCTTGTAGGCAATGATCCTGAAGTTGATATAGCAATACTGAAAATACAGTCTAAAGAGACATTTAAGCCTGTGGAATTCGGTAATTCAGATGGTATAAACGTTGGTCAATGGGCTATTGCTTTTGGAAATCCTCTTGGCTTAAATGATACAATGACTGTTGGTATAGTAAGTGCAAAAGGAAGAAGCTCATTAGGAATTGAGAAAATAGAGAACTTTATACAGACAGATGCTGCGATAAATCAGGGAAACAGCGGCGGTCCGCTTGTTGATATAAGCGGAAAAGTAATAGGTATTAACACTGCAATTTATTCTCCGTCAGGAGGAAGTATAGGAATAGGATTCGCAATTCCGGCAAATCTTGCTGTAAACATCAAAGATTCTATTATCAGAACAGGTAAAGTGGAACGTGCATTCTTAGGTACAGAACTGCAGGATCTCACTCCGCAGCTGGTTAAACAGTTTAACCTCAGCACTTCAAACGGAATTCTTGTAACAAATGTATCTGAAGGTTCGCCAGCAGAAAAAGCTGGTTTGAAATCAGGAGATGTTATTACACAGATAGATAATTCAAAAGTTAACAGTGCAAGCCAGCTTGTAGCACAAATAGCCTCTTTGAGAATCGGGAGTAATATTTCCATCACTTATATAAGAGACGGAAAAACTTACAAAGCAAATACAGTATTGACAAAAAGAGCTGATACACCGGTTTCTCAGGCATCATTTTCAGGTTTATCATTAAAAACACTTACTAAACAAGATATTCAAAAATACGGATATCCTGCTAATATGACAGGACTTCTTGTTTCAGGTGTTGTTGGTAATACAGAAGCTGCACAGATAGGCATACAGCCGGGAATGATAGTAAGAAGCATAAACAGAGTCCCTGTTAATACAGTGGAAGAGTTCAAAAAAGTGTATGACAGTGTCCAAAAAGGAGCAAGTATGCTGATTTTAATAGCCACTCCTAACGGTTCGCAATACATTACATTAAGTAAGTAAATCATATACAGCGGGTTTTTTTTACCCGCTTTTTTATTTCCTTATTTTCAAGTGTATTTTCCGTGAAAATTCACCGTATTTATGGTATAATTTTAAAAGATATTATTATAATTAAGGAGTTATGATGTACGATATAGCAATAATAGGTCTGGGACCTGCCGGTTCCACACTGGCAAGGATGCTTGATAAGAATCTCAAAGTAATTGCCATAGACAAAAAAACAGAAGAAGAAAATAAAGGGTTTCAAAAACCGTGCGGCGGACTTCTTTCCCCTGATGCACAAAAAATGCTTATACAGTTTAACCTTACCCTCCCTGTAAATATTCTGTCAAACCCTCAGATTTTCGGAGTAAAAACTATAGATGCTGGTTCAAACCTGCTGCGTAATTACCAGAGAACATATGTTAACGTAGACCGTCATAAATTTGATCTGTGGCTGCAGTCACTGATCCCGGATAATATAGAAGTAAAAAATCATTCTTTCTGTAAAAGTATAAAGAAAACTGAAAATGGTTATCTTGTCACTTTTGTAGAAAATGAAAAGGAAAATACCATATCTGCAAAGTATATTGTAGGTGCTGACGGAGCTAATTCCATTGTAAGAAATACTGTTTACGGGAAAAATAAAATACCGCAGTATACATCTATTCAGCAATGGTTTAAGGATATAAATCCTAATCCTTTTTACTCATGTATATTTGATGAAGACACACTGAAAACATGTGCATGGAGTATATCTAAAGATGGTTATTTTATATTCGGCGGTGCATTTACCATGGAAAAATCAAGAGAAAATTTTGAAAAATTAAAGGAGAAACTAAAAAAGTTTGGTTTCAATTTTGGTGATGTGTTGAAAACCGAGGCGTGTCTTGTTTTAGCACCTAATAAATTTTCAAATTTCTGCTGTGGAAAAAACGGTTCTTTTCTTATAGGTGAAGCTGCGGGGTTTATCAGTCCCAGCTCATACGAAGGGATAAGTTATGCCTTTGACAGTGCATACATATTGAGCAGAATTTTTAATTCAAAAATTAGTAATCCAAATCAAAAATATAAATCGAAAACATTGAAAATACGTTTGAAAGTTTTCAGCAAAATTATAAAAGCCAAAATTTTATATAACCCTTTTCTTAGAAAAATGATTATGAAAAGCGGAATCAGCAACATTTCAGTAATTGATGAAAATAAATAAAATTTCAGACTGCCCTTTTAAGGGTAGTTTTTTTATCTGGAAATTCTAAGGAACCGGACACACAACTGACATATTCATTGTATATAATAAATATAACCAGAAAATACACTATATTTAGACCAGTTATAAAATGTCAAGGAAAAAAAGAAGAATTTTTAAATAAAAAAATGAGTATCACAAAATAGACAG
>NZ_JAMZGM010000022.1 GCF_024158605.1 Sebaldella sp. S0638
TATGCCCATCCTACATTCTCGGAAGCAATACTTGAAGCATGTGCAGACTGTCTTGGGAAGGCGCTTCATCTGCCTAAGAAAAAAATATAAAATATTTTAATGTGCTTTTTGCCCTTTAATATATAAAAAGAAGGACGGCCAGAGTTAATTTAATCCGGCTGTCTTTAATATTTTTTGACTTTTTAATTATCCTACAGTATACTTATTACATAAAAATTAGTATTTGGAGGGTTTATGAAAAGGAAAAATTTATTGGTTGTTATTTTTATTTTGTTTTTTTACTGTATTGCTTTTGGGGAAAATAATTATGAGACGGGGTTAGAATATCTTAGAAATAAAGATTATGAAAACGCAAAACTTCATCTTCAAAAAGCCTATGATGAGGAAAAATCTCTTTGGGCAGCGTATTATCTGGGGATTCTTTATAATGAAATATATAACGATTTCAATGTATCAGAAAAATATTTTAAAATTGCTGCTGATTTGGAAATTGGCAATGTTTATAATAATATTGGATTTTTTTATGCAAAATATAATAAATCTCATATGAGTGAAAAATATTTGCTATTATCCATAGAAACCGGTGATTTTCTTGCCCCAAGACTTTTAGGACTTCTTTATGAAGAACAAAATAAATTATCTCAGGCTGAGAAATATTATAAAATAGCCATAGAAAGAAAAAATTTTGATGCTTATGTAAATCTGGGCTTTTTATTTCAAAAGAAAAATGATCTGGTTCAGGCTGAGAAATATTTTATACTTGGAAGTGATACCGGTGATATTGTCGCTGCAAGATTACTGGCACTTTTATATTTAAAACAGCAAAAATATGATTTAGCTGAAACACGGTTTAAAACACTTACAGAAAAAGGTGATATTCTATCATTCCATGCTCTTGGCGATGTTTATGCTTTGCAAAATAAATATGAGCTGGCTGAAAAGTATTATTTATTAGGAATTGAAAAAGGCAGTGACTTTTCTTCAGAACGTTTAACTGCCCTGTATGTAAAGCTTGGTAAACATGATAAAATCGAAACTTTTTATAAAAATTCTGCAGAAAATGGAAGCGATTCTTCTTTATACGACTTGGCTGTCTTTTATAAAAAAGAAAATAAGAAAGATCTGGCTGAAAAATACTATAAATTAAGCAGTGATAAGGGCAATTCCTCTGCTCCAAATGATCTGGGCGATCTTTATCTGGCTCAGGGAAAAACAGAATTAGCTGAAAAATATTATAAAATCGGTTCTGAAAGAAAAAATGATGAAGCAACGTATTCTTTGGGTAAATTGTACAGCTCCGCTAAAAAACCAGAGCTTGCTGAAAAGTATTACTTACTTGCTGTTGAACAAAACAATGAATATGCTGCCAGCCGACTTGCTTTATTTTACTGGAATCAGGATAAACTGGAACTGGCTGAGAAATATTATAAAATTGCTATTGAAAAAAAGGATATTTCTGCTTTAGATGATCTCGCTATCCTATATGAAAACTGGGAAAAACCGGAGCTAGCCGAAAAATATTATTTACTCGCCGTAGAAAAGGGTGTTTTTTATGCACCAAGACATCTTGCCGATTTCTATGAGCAACAGAATAATTTTGAATTGGCTGAGAAATATTACAAAATTGCAGTAGAAAAAGGTGATTATGAAACTCTCAATAACTTAGGCGTGTTTTATCAAAATTATAATATGCTGGAATCAGCTGAAAAGTATTATTTACTTTCAATTGATTATAATAATAATACTGCTATGAATAATCTGGCTTCTTTATATCAAGAGTTAAGTAATTATGAATTATCAGAAAAATATTATAAAATGGCTTTTGAAAGGGATAATACAGATGCTTTAAACGGACTGGGGCTTCTTTATCAAAATTGGAATAAACCAGAATTAGCTGAAAAATTTTATTTACTTGCCATTGAAAAAAACGATTTTCATGCTCCAAGAAATTTAGGAAGTTTTTACATAAAACAAAATAAACATACTCTGGCTGAAAAATACTTTAAAATAGCTATTGAACGTGAAAATTTTGATGCATATCACGATTTAGCACTTTTTTATGAAAATAATAACAAATTTGAATCAGCTGAAAAATTTTATCTGCTCGCTATTGAAAAAAACGATTTTTATGCTTCAAGAAATCTGGCTGATCTTTATACCAAACAAAATAAATTTGATCTTGCAGAAAAGTATTTTAAAATAGCTATTGAAAATGAACATTTTGATGCATATAATGATTTAGGTGTTTTTTATGAAAATAATAATAATCTGGAATTGGCTGAAAAATATTACCTGCTGGCTGTTGAAAAAAATAATTTTTATGCTTCGAAAAATCTGGCTGCCCTTTATGAAAATCAGGAAAAATTTGATCTCGCCGAAAAGTATTTCAAAATAGCTATTACTGTAGGAAATGAAGATGCTATTAATACACTGGCAATTCTCTATCATAATCAGGAAAAATTTGATTTGGCTATTACCAATTATAAACTAGCCATTGAAAAGGGAAATATTGATGCTATCTTTAATCTTGGACTTCTTTATGAAAATCAGGATAAAATAAATCTTGCTGTTACTTACTATGAAAAAGCGGCAAATCTTGGTTCCAGTTCTGCATTTATTCGGTTAGGCGCTATTTTCATGGACAAAAACGAGCCTGAAACTGCCAGAAAATATTTTGAGAAAGCCAAAAAATTAGGAAATGAAAACGCTGACTACATGCTCGAACTCCTTGAAGAATCATTAACTGAAAGACTAGACAGTTAAGTTTTCCCCAAAAAAGTCAAAATTTTCTATTTTTGACTTTTCACCTTTTTTAAGGTATGCTAAAATGTATTTATTAATTTAAAAACTTACAAAATAAAAGGAGATACCAAATATGGGAAAACTAATAATAATAGAGGGAAGCGACGGAAGCGGCAAAGAAACACAAACCAATTTATTATATAAAAAACTAAAAGACAGAAATTATAATATAAAGAAAATCTCTTTTCCAAACTACGAAAGCCCTGCATCAGAACCTTTGAAAATGTATCTTTCAGGAGATTTCGGAAAAGATGTAAATGACGTAAACAGCTTTGCTGCATCTACATTTTTCGCAGTAGACAGATATGCGTCATATAAACAGGACTGGGAAAAATTTTATACTGACGGCGGTATTGTTCTTAGCGACAGATATACCACTTCAAATATGGTACATCAGGCCTCAAAGATAGAAAATGAAGAAGAAAAACAGATATTCCTCAGCTGGCTGATTGACCTTGAATGGAATAAACTTGGTCTTCCCAAACCTGATGTTGTTATATTCCTTGATGTTTCCCCCGAACTCAGTCAAAAATTAATGAGTGACAGAAAGAACAAAATAACCGGGGAAGAAAAAAAGGATATTCATGAAACAAACAGCGAATACCTGAAAAATTCATATTTGAATGCGCTGAATCTTGCAAAACAATATGGATGGGTTATTGTTTCATGTGAAACAAACGGAGTTTTGAAAAATATAGAAGAAATAAATGAAGATATTATAAAAAAACTATCTGAAAAGGGAGTTCTATATGAATAAAATAAAAATTCTCGACGAAAGTGTATCTAATATTATCGCAGCAGGAGAAGTGGTAGAAAACCCCGCCTCTATGATAAAGGAGCTTTTGGAAAATTCACTGGATGCAGGTGCTGATTCTGTGAAAATCGAAGTTTTTAACGGCGGAAAAGATGTAAAAATCACAGATAACGGTTCCGGCATGGAAAAAAATGACATGATGCTCTCTATAGAGAGGCACGCTACATCGAAAATATCAACCAAGGATGATATTTTTAATCTTATGACATATGGATTCAGGGGAGAAGCACTGGCTTCTATTTCATCTGTTTCTAAAATGACCATTTCTACTAAAACAAAAGAATCCAATGTAGGCTATAAAATGACAGCTTATGCAGGTTCTATAAGAAATGTAGAGGATGTATCAAAAAATAATGGAACAGAGATAGAAATCAGGGATCTTTTTTACAATACCCCTGCAAGAAAAAAATTTCTGAGAAAAGAAAGCACAGAATATAATAAGATAAGGGATATAGTTCTAAAAGAAGCCCTTGCTAATTATAATACAGCCTTCACTTTGATTTTTGATGACAAATTAAGCATAAAAACCAGCGGTAAAGGAATAGAAAATACCATACTGGAACTTTTCGGAAAGAATGTATTAAAAAATCTGAAAAAATTCGAGCATGGATACCTTGGTTCTGTTGAAATTCTAAGAAGTTCAAAGGACTATATTTTTACCTATGTAAATAAGAGATATGTAAAATCAAACACAATAGAAAGAGCTGTTCTTGACGGTTATTATACTAAACTGATGAAGGGAAAATATCCTTTTGCTGTTATTTTTCTGGAAACAGATCCGAAAGAAATTGATGTAAATGTTCATCCTTCAAAGAAAATCGTAAAATTTTCAAATGATAAAATCATTTACAGTTTGATAAAAAGCGCTATGGATGATCATTTTTACCTTGAAGAAAGACAGGAATGGCAGCCTAACCTTGATCTGCTGAAACAAAATGTTAATGTCAATGCCGCAGAGCTGGAAAAGATTGAAAATCTCTTTTCAGATGAAGTAATAAAAGGTGAAAACAAACAGTTTTTCAGTCTTGAAACCCTTGATAACAGAGAAATCGAAACAAGAATTATCGAAGAAAGACCGAAAAAAGCAATAGAGACTCTTATAACAGAACCTGATGATTCTGATTTTACAGATTTTGTAAAAGAGGATAAAATTACAGAATCTGTTTCCTATGAAAAAGAAAATAATGTATCTGAAAATATACAAAAAATTCATGATGAGAAGTCTGCCGCTCCAGTGGAAAAAACAGAGAAAAAGGAAGATTACAGAATAATCGGACAGGTTTTTAATATGTATATATTAGTAGAAAATAAAAATCAACTGGAAATTTATGATCAGCATATTATACATGAAAGAATACTCTATGAGGAACTTAAGGAAAAATTTTACAGTAAAAAACTTGATTTTCAAAACCTGATTATTCCCCAAAAGATTGAGCTCAGTTCTCCGGATAAAAATCTTGTTATGGAAAATGCCGAGGTTTTTCAAGATTTTGGATTTGATGTTGATGAATTCGGAGAAAATGAAATTATACTGAGATCAGTGCCGGCTTTTGACTTTAGAGACAGTATAAAGAATGTATTCATGGATCTTCTTGCCGATCTGAAAAATGATGTTGAAATAAAAGATCTCAGAGAAAGAATTATTATTTCTATGTCATGTAAAGGTGCCATAAAGGCAGGACAAAAATTAGACCCTGACGAAATAAGATCTTTTATAAAAAGGCTCCATGAAATAGGAAAATACACATGTCCTCACGGCAGACCCATCATTATCAATATTCCAAAGGATGATCTGGACAAAATGTTTGGTCGAAAAGGATAATCAAAAAATTAAAAATATATTATTTTCTAAAAAAATATATTTTTCTTTTGACAATGAGGTGAAAATATGCTAAAGATTAATGTAACCGCTGTTGGGAAAATTAAAGACAGTTATATAAAAGAGGGGATACTGGAATTCAAGAAAAGGTTGCAAAAATTTTCTAATTTTAGTATTATAGAAATTCAAGAGGAAAGTGAGAATCGTGGAATCGAAAGCGCTGTTAACACAGAATCAAAAAGAATACTGGAATCTATAGAAGGTAAGAACTATTATAATATCCTGCTGGATTTAGATGGTATTGGTGTTTCATCTCCTGCAATGGCGCAGAAAATAATGGAAATTTCCAATTTTAACAGTAAAATTAACTTTATAATCGGAGGCTCTAACGGAGTAAATAATGATGTAAAGAATACAGCCGACTTTAGACTTTCATTTTCAAAATTAACTTTTCCTCACCAATTAATGAGGTTAATCCTGATAGAGCAGATATACAGATGGATTTCCATTAATAACAATATTAAATACCATAAATAAACAAACTGGAGGGATTTTTTTTATGTTTTCTGTTGGTGAAGATTTTGAAGTTGTGATAGATGATGTAAACGAATATTTTAACTGCATCGCTAATCTGACTATAAAAGGCAAAGAATACATTATTGCAGAGAATGAAGAAGGAACAAAAAGAGCATTTTTATGTGACTCTAACGACGATGAAATTATAGTAATAGCTGATGATGAAGAGGAAGATATATTAAATATCTGGGAAGAAGATTACTATGGGGTAGATAAGGATTATATGTTTTGGAACGAAGACTTCGAGGATTACGACAAACCGTCTAAAGAAGATCTGGAATATGACGAATCCGACGAACCGGATGATATCCACGAGGTTGATGACCTAGATGAGAGCGAGGAAGATCTTGAAGATTTTATAGAAAATCTTTTAGACTAAAAATTATGTATCTGCTTATAAAAAGTGAAGACCAATTTGGTAATAAATATGAAAAATCTTTTATTTCTCAGAAAGTCCTTTTAGATAACAGAATCGAATACTCTTATTCGGATGAACACGGCGAATCGAAAATCTTTCTTTATGAAAATCATGTGAAAATATATAGAAAAGGTGAGATAAATACAAAACAGATTTTTAAACTAAAAGAAATGACAAATTTTTTATACTTAACTAAGGAATTTAAAAAAAATCTTTTTTTAAACACGAGTTTTTTAGATATTTCAGAAAAAAATATTTATCTTATATATGATGTTATAGATGAGAGTGAAGTCATAAATACCATAAAACTGAAAATAATAGAACTGGAGCCCTGATCATGGAAAATATAACCTGAATCCGTGTCAGCCAAAGTACTGAAAGAAAGGATATAATTATTATGAGTGAACAACAGATCAATGAAAAATCAATTATTGGAGAAAAACTGAAAAAAGTAGAAGAACTAAAAGCCCTTGGTATTGAGCCTTACGGGAGAAAATTTGAAAAGAAAGACGACATAGCCGACATTTTAAAATTCGACGAAACTTCGGAAAAGACTTTTAAAACAGCGGGTAGAATTGTTGCTTTCAGAAGAATGGGAAAAAACGGTTTCGGACACATTCAGGATCTTTCAGGAAAAATCCAGTACTATGTAAAAAAAGATACCGTTGGTGAAGAGAACTACGAAATTTACAAAAAACTCGGAGTCGGTGACTTTATCGGAATCGAAGGTACTCTTTTCAAAACACAGACTGGAGAGCTTACACTAAGAGCAAGTTCATTTGAAGTTTTATCAAAAAATATCAGACCGCTTCCGGAAAAATTCCATGGTCTGACTGATGTTGAGACTAGATACAGACAGAGATATGTTGATCTTGTTATGAATAATGATGTAAAAGAAACTTTCATTACAAGGTTCAAGATACTCAGATTTATAAGAAATTTCCTTGAAAATAAAGGATTTCTTGAAGTGGAAACACCTATGCTTCACCCTATTGCAGGAGGTGCTAATGCAAAACCTTTTATCACGCATCATAATGCACTGGATATGGATTTATTTTTGAGAATAGCTCCTGAATTATATTTAAAAAGATTATTGGTCGGAGGATTTGAAAAAGTCTTTGAAATAAACAGAAGTTTTAGAAATGAAGGGACTTCTATTAAGCACAATCCGGAATTTACAATGCTGGAATTATATCAGGCCTATGCTGATTTTGAAGATATTATGAATCTTACTGAAGAACTTGTTTCTTCTCTTGTAGAAGAATTATTCGGAACTACGAAACTTAATTATCAGGATACGGAAATTGACTTTACAAGACCTTGGAAGCGTATAAAAATGAAAGATGCAGTAAAAGATGCTACAGGATATGACTTTGACAGCATTAACAGTGATGAAGAAGCATTAAATCTGGTAAAATCAATGGGTATCCCGTTGGAAAAAGACAAAAGTTACACTAAATACGGTCTTTTAAATCTTCTGTTTGAAGAAAAAGTAGAATCTACACTTGCTAACCCTACATTTATCACAGAGTATCCTAAAGAGATTTCCCCTCTTTCAAAAAATAAAAAGGATTCTTCTGATTTTGTAGACAGATTCGAACTATTTATATACGGAAGAGAACATGCCAATGCGTTTTCCGAACTGAATGATCCTGTGGAGCAAAAAGAAAGATTTGATGCACAGGAGAAAATGAAAGAAGCCGGAGACGATGAAGCGCATGAAACAGATCTTGACTATATCAGAGCACTGGAATATGGTATGCCGCCTGCTGGCGGTCTCGGAATAGGAATTGACAGGCTTACAATGCTGCTTACAGATTCTTTTTCCATAAGAGATGTACTTTTGTTCCCTGCATTGAAAAAAGAAGATTTTGAATTATAAAATCATAAATAATAATATAAAATACGGCTAAACCATTTAATTAATCAGCCGTATTTTTTCTTACATTTTTATAAACAAAAATTATGTATTTAAACTCATATATAATTATATAAAAAATTTATATTTATAAAATCCATTAAAAAATGCTATAGTTTAGTAAGATATTTTATAGAATGGAGATATTATGAAGACAAAAAAAATAAGCTTTTTCGAAAATTTTCTAAACTTTTTTGAAAACGTTGGTAATAAAATGCCTGATCCTGTTACATTGTCATTTATTCTTTGTATACTAGTGATAATTATATCAAAGTTTGTGGCAACAGCAGGTATTTCGGTAATACATCCAAAGTCAGGGGAAACTCTACTTGCAGTGGATCTTTTTACCAAAACAGGTTTCCAGACGATTTTTACCAGTATAATCTCTAATTTTCAGGGATTTCCGCCGCTTGGTGTGGTTCTGGTAACAATGTTCGGCGCTGGAGTAGCTAAAAAAACAGGCTTTATGGAAGAACTTCTGAAAGTTACCACTGTAAAAATCCCCAAACCTTTAGTCACTGGATGTATTTTATTTATAGGTATTCTGGCTAATGCTGCGGGGGACGCAGGTTTTATTATTTTACCGCCTCTTGCTGCAATTATTTTTATAAGCCTGAAAAGACACCCTCTTGTGGGTATGCTCGCAGCCTATGCAGGGGTAGCAGCCGGCTTTGCAGCAAATATATTTATCAGTATTTCAGATGTACTGGCAGCGACTTTTACAATCCCTGCAGCGCAGATTCTTGATAAAAATTATGCGGGAACTGTTGCAATGAATTTTTATTTTTTATTTGTATCCACTTTTGTCCTTGTAATTACCGGAGTTTTTGTTACTGAAAAAATTATCGCTCCAAGATTTGAAGGTGTGGGATATGAATATCATAATGAACAGATAAAAGATGCCCTTGATGAAAATGTAAGAAAAAAAGCTCTGAAGTATTCACTTATAAGTCTGGGAATTTTTTCTGTAATAGTCATTATTTTATGTATTGGGGATAATGCCTTTTTCAGAGATCCGCAGACAGGAAGCCTCACTTCTTCTAGTTCTGTTTTGATGAAGAGCATTGTTCTTTTAGTCACTCTTGCATTTTTTATTCCTGGAGTAGTTTATGGTGTCATAGTAAAAAAAATAAGAACAGACAAAGATCTTGTACATCTCATGGGGCAGTCTATGTCAGACATGGGGCTTTATATTGTACTGGCTTTTGCTTCTGCACAATTTTTAGCTTTTTTCAATGAAAGCAATCTGGCATCTATTTTCTCTATAAAAGGGGCAGAAGGACTAAAGAATCTTGGTTTATCCGGTATACCTCTTATGATTTTATTTATTCTGCTGTCTTCTGTAATTAATTTATTTATTGGAAGTGCATCTGCTAAATGGGCAATTATGGCTCCTATTTTTGTTCCTATGTTCATGCTTTTGGGATATAATCCTGCATTAATACAAATGGCATACAGAATAGGGGATTCAGTTACTAATCCTCTTAGTCCTTTGTTTCCTTATTTTCCTATTTTAATTGCTGTAGCAAGAAAATATGATAAGAAAGCCGGACTTGGCACACTAATTTCCAATATGATTCCATATTCTTTATTTTTTGGTATTGTCTGGACATTATTGCTAATTTTATTTATAATATTTAATATACCGCTTGGGCCCGGAGCAGGAATTCATTACAGCTTTTAGTTCCGTGAGCCGAAGTTTTCCCGACAGGTCTAAAATCGGGAACATCAAAATTTTTATTTATAAGGAAAGGTGAAAAAATGACAAATCGTATAAAAGAACTGGCAAAAAAATATTCTTCTGTAATTATGGGTGCAAGAGAACATTTTCATGCTAATCCCGGTATAGAATTTCAGGAATTTGAAACAACTAAAAAAATCATAGAAATCCTTGAAGAACATGGTATCGAATATCAGAAAGATATTGCTGTTACTGGTGTTTTGGCTATCGTCAGAGGAAAAAAAGAAGGAAAAACAGTTCTTCTCAGAGGGGATATGGATGCCCTTCCTATTGAAGAAGAAGCTGACGTACCTTATAAATCCAAAGTAAAAGGAGTTATGCATGCATGCGGCCACGACAGCCACGCTGCGGGTATTCTTGGTGCTGCTCTTATTCTTAATGAATTAAAGGATGAAATATCCGGAAATATCAAATTTGCTTTTCAGCCTGCCGAAGAAAATCAAGGCGGAGCGAAGCCCATGATTGATGCGGGTATTCTTGAAAATCCCAGAGTAGATGCTGCCTTCGGTCTGCATGTCTGGGGACCGTATCCTGAAGGAAAAGCTATTACAATGAAAGGTCCTATGATGGCTGCACCTGATAATATCAGAATCAAGCTTATCGGAAAAGGTGGACATGCCTCTATGCCTAATATGCTTATCGATCCTGTGGTTATGGCTGCCGAAGTTATTCTTTCTCTGCAGACTATTGTCAGCAGAAAAGTGGATCCTCTTGAACCTGCTGTAATTTCGTGCTGTACTGTTCATGGCGGAAGTGCACAGAATTTAATCCCGAATGAAGTGGAAATAACAGGAACTGTCAGAACTCTGAATGAAGAAGTCAGAAAAAATATGCCCAAGCTTATGGAGCAGACAATAAAAGGAATTACTGATATTTATAACGGATCATATGAATTCGACTATCATTTTGGTTTTCCCTGCCTGATCAATGATGCTGACTCTACAGATACCCTGATATCAGCTGCTGGAAAGATTCTGGGAAGTGAAAATGTGGATATTATGGCGAAGCCTGTTATGGGCGGAGAAGATTTTGCTTATTTTACACAGGAAGTCCCTTCTGCATTTATTTTTCTTGGTGTGGCAGAAGACATGGAAAATCCTCCTGTCCACCATCATCCGATGTTTTCATTCCACAGCAGAAATACTGTTACTTCATCGGAAATACTTACACAGGTAGCATTAGATTTTCTTGAAAAATCAAAATAATTCAAAATATATTAAGAGATGGTTTCTTTATATGGAAGCATCTCTTTTTTATAAAATTCTTGAAAATTTCAAAACTTATGATATAATGTAGAACATGATTAAACTTAGATTGAAAGGAGGAGAGAAATGATTTATTTTACCGCAGACACACATTTTTTTCATTCAAATATTATTAATTTATGTAAGAGACCATTTAAAAATGTGGATGAAATGAATAAAGTCCTTATTAGAAACTGGAATTCCTATATTACTGATCATGATGAAATTTACATTCTCGGGGACTTTCTGTTCAAAGGGACCGGTAACCAGGCTAACGCCATTCTAAACGCCCTGAATGGAAAAAAATACCTTATAAGAGGTAATCATGATAAATTTCTTAATGATGAAAATTTTGATGTCAATGCTTTTGAATGGATAAAAGATTATTTTGTCCTGAACTATAAAAAGATGAAGTTTGTCCTTTTTCATTATCCGATTCTTGAATGGGACGGATTTTTCAAAGGATCTGTTCATCTTTACGGGCATGTTCATAATTCCGGCAAAGACCCCGGGCAGAACAAACGCCTTTCTATTCTTGGAAATAACGCATTTAATGTTGGTGTTGATGTTAATAACTTTTTTCCGGTAAGTATAGAAACCATAATAAAAAAACAGCAGTAAATAAGCTCAGTCCCTTATTTTTGCTGTTTTATTTTTATTAATCAGTCATAATGTTTTCTTTTATCCATTCTATTGTTTCACGATCTTCACTTGTAGATTCTGATGTATAAATATACTCTCCTTTGACTAATCTGTCAAAATCTCCTGAAACAACAACCTTGTTATTTTTTATGCTAAACTCTAATTTGCTGCCGTCTGATACTTTGAATATATACTTATCTCCATTTTTATAAGCTGTTCCTGCTAATTGATGTAATTTCGGCATAGAACCCAGCATCACATATTCAAAAGAAAAATCGTAAGAATTTTTGGAACTTTCTATTAATACAAGATCAATTGCCGATGTTCCGGTTCCTTTCTTATCCTCTTTTTTCTCATAATTCTTTGAAAAACTGAAAAAACTCATTAATGCTAAAAGTAATACAACTATTTTTTTCATGCTGATTAATCTCCTTTATATTGATTTTCTATATTTTATCTTAAAGTAAATAAAAAATCAATAAATTAATCGTATTATCTCATTTTATTTCTTTCACTTTTTAAAAATGATTTCTGTTCAACTGTTAATACCTGATTTCTTTCCTGAACTTCTTCTTTTACTAATTTTGCTATTTCTTTTTTATGCTGCATCTCTGTTAAACCTTCTGTATTCAATGCTCTCATTTTCTGATAATATTCGTCTCTTATTGAGCTGATTTTATCTTTTTGTTCATCTGTAAGATTCAGCTTTTTTTCAAAATCAGCTTTTCTTTTCTGCATCGCTGATTCTTTTGACTCTACCATTTTTTGCTGTGCTGGTGTTAAAATCTGGTTTAATTCTGTTTTTTGTTCATCTTTGATAGATTTAAGGCTTTGCACAAATTCTTCCCTTGTTTGATCTTCATTGCTCAAAGCTTTAATTTTATCTTTTGTTTCCTCCCTAAGTGCTTTTAGCTTCGTTTTCTGATCCTGTGTTAAATTCAAATCGTTTTTCAAAGTTTTACTTGCAGTTCGTTCTTGCTGACCTCCGTAAAAATACTGTTCTTCGCTTTGTGCGAATGCTCCCATTGATAATAATGATATCAACGTTAATATAATTAATCCTTTTTTCATTCTAATGTTCCTCCTGAGTATTTTATATATAGTTAATTTTAAATTCTCTTGCTTAGTTTCCCCTTTTCTCACACTTTGAATTATATTTTATTTTTCTTTCAGTCCCTTTATTATTATTTTTATTAAACATTGATTTTTTTTTCTTAATTAATTATAATTAACTAATGATTCCATGTTGGATCAAATTCACTAAAAGGAGAAAACTATGAAAAAATTATTATTAATTTTTTTAGTACTGTTCAGTATCACAGCCTTAGCAGACTGCCGGAGTATAGCTGACAATAATATCAAGACATTTGCAGATATTATTGATCAGGATAATAATACAACATCAGTTTATAAATTTATTAAGGAAAAAAATAATCAATATCAGTATTTACTTACTGTTAAGGCTCCTGAAAAAGATCTGTTATTTTACTTCACTTCTGATTTAAATAACGGTATTTTATATTCTTCTTCATCACCTAACGGAGAACTTCAGGCTGTTATGAATGGTCTGCCTGTTTGTAAAAAATAAGCTTTTTATTAGGATATATAATAAGAAAAACTACACTTAAAATAACTGTATTGTTATTCATAAAGTGTAGTTTTTTATTTTAAAATACTGCTTTTAATGTTAATCCTACTTTGTAGTCATCTTCATTATTATTTCCTACTCCGTATTCCCCTGAAAGGAATATTCCGTATCTGTCTTTTGCTTCTATTCCTACTGATGCTCTTGTTCTTAATGTTCCTTTTTCATCTTCCGGTTTCGATAATTTATGATAATTATTTTCTACTGCTGTTAATTTTGCATATTCTCTTTCGTTCAGATCAGCAAGTTCATATTCATATGCTACATCAAGAGCTCCTTTCAGCTGCCATCCTGAATTAGACAATGGTACTGCTGTTTTTAGTTCTACCCCTGCTCTTGGTTTTACACTCCATGCATCATTTCCTTCTACTTTCAGCGATTCTTCCCCGTTTTCACTAAAATCAGGTCTTGTTACATACATTGCACGCAATGCTCCATATGGTGTTATTGTTGTATTTTTTCCTGCCGAAAGTTCTTTCCCCAGAATGTTGTCACTTGTTATACTGTATGTTTCATAAGTTCCGTTCATTTCTGATCGTCCTGACGGCGAAGGCCAGTCAAGATTTCTGTCTATATTATGAAAACTTACTCTTCCTGTAAGATCATTTTTCAGATTCCATCCATTTGTCTTATATTTATTGTGAATTCCTAACTGCACAGTATCTACCCATTCTTCGCTGCTGTTTCCGTCTTTAAACTCAAATCCTGTGTGCAGATATCCCAGTGAGTAACCAAATGTATTCTTGTAAGTTCTTTCCACTTCACGAAGGGCAAGAACTCCTGTTGTTGTATAATCATAGTTTACAATACCGTCTGTATCCTCTTTTGTTCTTCCTTTTCCTGCTATTACATTTATCTTTACATTCTCTTTTGTATTGTTCTCGGAATTCTGCATTAAAGCCATTGAATTTTCAAGACTTCTTGCTATATCTTCTTCACGCTGGTTTATATTAGCATAAATATTTCCTGCGAGACCTTCCATAACATGTCTGAAATCTTTTTCATTCTCTATAAGATCCAGCTTGTCATAAATTTTCCCTGCATCTCCTGTGGCATTATAGTAATTTTCATCAAGAGCTTTTCCGAAATCATCATACCATAACCCGTCAGTAAAATCATGATAATCTTTTTTTGACATATAGATATCTATATTCCCGTCTGAATTTACTGAAGGTGTAGCTTCCCATGTAAGTGAGTTACTTACCACCGGCAGCTTTCCGCTGGCAGATATAATATTGCTTGATATAAAAGCATTTTCCAGTTTATACACTTTAGCGTTTGTTCCCTGAGAAAAATCAGGAAGAATTTTTACTGTATCAGTTATTGTAAGTGTATCTGCCGATATACTTCCGCTGTCCATTATAAAGTCGATTCCTGCAATTGTTGACTCCTGTAATGTACTCAAGTCAGGCTTTAAAGATATCTTCATCCCGGTATTTTCAAAGTTTCCGTTCACACGAATAATCCCGGCATTTATAAGCTCTGGTATTGCATACTCATTATCAGCTGCTGTCATTTTTGCACCATTTATGAAATTTATAGTTCCGTTATTAATTATTTTCCCATTTGGAGCTATTATTCCGACACTATCTGATCCTGATACATTTATAGTCCCCTGATTATCTATTACTGTATTTAAAGTCCCGTAAATCCCTGTTGCATTCTGACCTTCCACTGTTATTGTTGCTAAGTTAGTTACTTTTTGAGAATTTTTCCCGGCTATTCCTATTACATCATTTCCGTATAAAGTAATATTTCCATGATTCTCTACTCCGGCTCCGCCGTCTGAAAAAATTCCTATTGCTCCGTTTTTAGGTGCCGAAGAACTTCCTGTAGTTATATTTCCATAGTTTAATGCTGTTACTGTATTATCTTTTACGTATAATCCCACTGCATTATTTCCAATAGTTAAATTTCCGTGATTCTCTACTGTTGACAATTCTCCGTAAATACCCACTGCATATTTACTGTTTATAATATCAACATCTCCAAATGAATCATAAGCAAACGTTGTGTCTCCTACTGCTATATTTCCGGTATTTGTGATGCTTCCACCTTTATTATATATACCTATATTACTCTTTCCGGCATCTGCTGCTATATTTCCGGCATTTAATACTGCTCCGCCGTTTGTTGTATAAATTACTATATTGTTTGAACCTGTTACGCCTATACTTCCGCCCGCTGTATTTGTGATTGTTCCGGCACCATCACCGTAAACAAATACTGTATTTTCACCTAATATCTGTGCCGCTGTATTAGTAACGTCTGTTCCTGTTTCAGCTATAAATCCGTAACTTCCATTCCCTATTCCAATATTAGCAAGGTTATTCTGAATATTGGCATTATTAGTCCCATATACCCCGACTGCTGTATTTGTTCCTATATTCATAGAGCCCGTACTGCTTATTATTACATTTCCTCCGTCTGAATAAATTCCGGTACCGCTGCTGCCTATATTAAGATGTCCGCTTTCATTTACAGTTCCGCCTTTGCTGTAGATTCCCAGCGTATTCGTCCCTGTTGTAATTGTTCCGGTATTTAAAATTGTATTTCCGGCACCTGTATTATAAATTGCCATTCCCGGATTACTTCTGTCAGAAGAATTTCCTATTTCTATAGTCATTGTATTTTCTATATTCTGTATTCCAGAGCCTGTAGTATATATTCCTACAGAATTTTCTCCTGTCAGCTTTATTTCATCTGATGTTCTTATCAGTGTAGGAGTTCCGCCGCTATAGTCAGAAATTATCCCAACAGCTGCATTTGATGAACTAAGTATTTTTCCTGAATTCAGTGTTCCTGTGAGTACCCCGTCTTTCAGATATATCCCTTTTGAGTTTTCTCCTACATTAATTGTTCCTTTATTTTCTACATCATTTACACTTGTACCGTATAATCCTACAGAATTTTTACCTGCGGAAATTGTCCCTTCATTTAACATTGCTGCATTATTCTTAGCATAAAGAGCGGCTGAATTATCTCCTAATGATATTATTCCTTTGTTTGTAAGTTCTTTATCAGCAGTAGTACTCAAAAATGCAAAAGGCTTTCCTCCGTTATATGCTCCGTCAGCAATTCCTGCTATTGTACTGCTTTCTGTTGTAGTGATATTTGCTCCGCTGTCAAATAATATAATAGAATTTTTGCCTGTTGCCATTACACTTTTAGTATTTAATGTTCCCGAAGTATTATAGTAAAAACCGGCATTTTCTATATTTCCGCCGATATAGCTTCCTGATCCGTTTATACTAAATCCTGAAAAATTAATATAATCCGTACTTGGCGCTGATTTTTGCATATTGAATAATACGGAATTATTACCGCTTACATTAAAAGCCCCGCTTCCTGCAAAAGAAGTTGTTCCTGCAAGATTGAATCCTACCGCATTATCTCCGGATAAATTCATAGTTATGCTGCTTAAACTGACAGAACTGTCTTCAAGATGCATTCCTATACCATTTTTCCCTACTGTTATCGCACCGCCGCCGCTGATTGTTGTATTTTTCCCGTATACCCCTACTCCATTATCTGCTGCGCTCATATTTATATCAGAATTAGTTCCGAGTTTTATTGTGGAATCTATTACTCCAACTGCTGTATTGTTAGCATATATTCCTATTCCTGCTGTTGTTCCGTTTGTTTTTATTTCTCCGTCGTTTTCTATTTCTATTTCCTGATTACCGTATCCTGGTAAAGCAGCAGTAAGCAGGTTTCCACCGTATATTCCTATACCGTTATTTCCGATTTCTATTTTCCCTGTATTTTTACTAATTGTCCCGTTTGCACCATATATTCCTATTGAGCTGTCTCCTGTGGAACTTATTAATCCTGTATTACTTATATTTCCATAATCCGTTACTATCCCTATTACATTCTGACCTTTTTGATTTATTGTTCCGTTATTTATAACAGTTACTTCGTCTCTTCCGCTTGTTCCTGTATAATTTCTCTGTCCTATTGCAGATACGTTATTTCCTGTTCCTGAAATTACTACTCCGCTATTAACAGTCGTTTTTGACGACATAAAGTCCAGTCTGTTATATGCATCGTTTACATCATCCAGATTTACATTCTGATCTACTATAAGGGCTCCTTTAAATACCGCATAAGGCTTGTATCCTGTCCCTGTAATACTTACTTTTGATGATGGAATCAGTGATTCTATTGCAGAACTTGATGAACTGCTCAAATATATATCATTAGCCGGTGAATCAAGTATAAACAGTCTTGAATCAGAGCTTGCCATATTTAGATTAAGTTTTCCGCTTCCTGTAAATACACTGTTTATAAAATTAGTAATCTGAGTAAGGTCATCTTTCAGATAAAAGGCTGTTCCTCCTGCATTTATTGTTGCATTTACTGTCCCTGTTATATTTATGTGACCTGTAGATGTTGTTGCAGAAGAATTCTTATATGTATAAAACAAAAGACCTTTATCATTTGCTTCCAATGATGCTCCGCTAATATTTATTGTTGCGTTATCACCTGCAAAAAAACCTATTCCGTTATTTGATACCTTTACCGTTCCGCCGTTTATATTTGTCTTATTATTATTGTCAGCCCCGTAAATTCCCACTGACTGATCTCCTGATGCATCTATTGTTCCGGCTGTCATGGTAAATTCTCCCATGTTCGCTATACCTACTGATTTTGTTCCCAGTACTGTTATTATCCCGCTGTTAAATCCCGCAGCTCCTGAAAGTATTGCCATTCCCTGAGATTCATCTGAGTTTATTATTATTTCTCCTACAGCACTATTCGTTGCTTCTCCGCCATTTGCAGAAAGAAGTACCGTGGTTTTATAAAGACCTGCGCCTATATCTATTTTTGCTTTATTTTCTACTTTTGCAGTATATAGAGGGTCTGATGAATTTGCTGTTGCCGAATTATTGGCAAGCATTACTATATTATCTGATTTTCCTGCTGAAAGTACCGTAGTTAAAGTAAGATCTTTTTCCAGCACTAACTTTGATCTGTCACTTCTTATAAGTACTGATTTTGATGCTTCTGTACCAAAATTCAGACTTTCTACATTTATATTTTTTAATACTATATCCCCGAATGGAGTTCCTGTAGAATCATCTTTTTCCACATAATTAGCATTTCTTAGTATTCCTATTCCTTCAGTCCCGTTTACTGTTATATTCAGATTTCTTATATTACCTATAAGATCTGTTGAATCTGAAGCTGACAGCCCTTGAACAGCAGCTACCTGTGTAGAACCTGTTATTTTCTTTGACAGAGAAATTCCTACGTTTTGTGTTCCGCCTACAGTTACCATTCCTCCTGAACCGTCTACAATTGTCTCTTTAAAGTAATTTTGTTCTTTTCCGTTACTGCTGTATGTTACTGTTCCTAACTGGCTTGTTCTTGAATAAGCCCCTCCGAGATTTCCATAATCAAAAATATTCGGAATTCTTATACCATAGTTTGAACTGCCGTTTATCTCTATATTTCCCGGCTTTACATATATTGTCATTGGATTAGATCCATCTGATGACGGAACCGTATATTTTGCAAAATCTATTCCTATACTTTCCTGACTGTTTATTACTATTTTTCCTCTGTTTTCAGCTGTGGCGTATATAGGCAGATTTTCCATTGGTCTGCATACTCCTGAAGCACATGTTGTATCTATAGGTATTTTAGTATAATCATCTCTATAGTATGGACTTTCTATCATTAATGTCATACCAAAAAGATTTTTACCGCTTTCTAAAGTAAGAGTGGCTCCGGGATCTATAATTGCCTTTGCACTCAAAGCATCATACGCCTGATATTCTATTCCTACTGTCATGTGACCGTCGCTTCTTCCATGTATAACAGCATCTCCTGCGAGATGGAATTCCGTATTCAGATGTCTTGCTCCATAAGCATGGTTTACACTGACGAATCTTGCAGTATTTACACTTCCTGTTGTCTGGTCTCTGTACACCCAGTTTCCGCTGAGTGTCGATGATCCTGCAAGAACATTTAAAAATGTATGAGGATAGCTGCTTCCATTCATTGTATAAGTATTAGTATTAACTGTTCCTGAAGTAGTTACACTGTCATTATACCCGCTCCATGTGAAACCTGATCCTGTTATTGAAAACTGTGAAGTTCCAAGTGAAGTTACTGTTGTTGTTCCGCTTATTGGTGCAGCACTGGCATTTCCTAATATAACATTTACCTGTGGTATAAATCCAACAGGGTCTCCCTGTGCAAAACCTGATGATACTTTATCCAATGCAGGTGGTGTAAATATAGAAGGAGTACTTATAACCGGTGCTGTTGGTGTAAACGCCGGCAAGTTTACATTTCCTACCACAGGTGCAGCAGGTACTGTTACATTTACAGTTACTTCTTCTATATCTGGAAGTTTTACTTCCCCCGGATTTATAGATAAAGCCCCCAGGCTCAATCCTTTTACCGGTATACTCATACCAAGATTAATTGTCTTTACTTCCTGGACAGGCATATAAGGTTTTCCTTCTGTTACCACATATTCCCCGTCTGCATTATAATATCCTTCTGTTTCTGAACGGTACTTTGCATTTCCGGATGTATTATCTCCCCGTCCTCTTTCTGAATAAAATCCTGTAACAAACCATTGCCATTCAAGGTATTCCGGTTTCACCACATAATCGCCTTGCATATACAAATCCTTTAATTCTGCATTTTTTTTATTCAGAACCTTCTCTATCAATTTATAATTTTCATTATTTGACTTTCCTGCCTCAATATTTTTTACCATTTTATTGAATAATCTGTCATTTTTTATCGCTTCGGCATTATTGCCTGTACCAGCATTTAGTATAGAATTCATCGCTAAAAATCCTACTAATAATCTTTTATTTTTTATCATAAATCTCCTTTTTTCTCCTTCAAAGAATAATTTTTTATTTCACTAAACATGCATTTTTTTCTGTCTTAACATCTCCTTTCTGACAAGCGTGTAATACTTTTTATTTTAATATATTCGTTTAATTTTGTCAACATATGCTTTTTAACCATTCTTTATATTCCCTATTTTATCTATACTTTCTATTTTATATTTTTTTAAATAATAACAAACAAAAATAATCAATCATATTTAACGCCTTTTTTTTAACTGTTCCCGCATAATCTTGGATATTTTTAATAATTATTTTCCATTGTAAAATATAAACATAAGTAAAAAAACTGATCCGATAATTTCTCCTCAAAACCCGCATCCCATTAAACAGTACATCCCAAATACAAAACAGCATAAAAAAGTATTATTACGCATTTTTAGATAGAAAAGCATTTCTTTTTTTGCATGTTTATGCTACAATTAAGCTATTATGACTCAGAAAGGAAGATTTATATGTTAAAAGAGGAGAGACAGCAAAAAATATTAGAACTGCTGGACGAAAAGCAAAAAGTAATTGCAAGTGACCTTAGCCAGCTTTTTCAGGTTTCAGAAGATACTATAAGAAGAGACTTAAAAGAGCTTGATCAAAAAAAGCTTGTAAGAAGAGTTCACAGCGGTGCCCTTAGAATCGGTCCTCCAGTAACAGATTTTGAAAAAAGACTGAAGATTTCTAATAATTTAAAAGAAAATTTAGCACAAAAAGCTCTTCCTTATATACAGGAAAATACTGTCATATTAATTGACGGCGGCACAACTAATTTACATCTGGTAAATGCTCTTCCCGTTAATTTTAAGGCAACGGTCATAACTAACAGCCCTCCCATAGCCATGGCACTTGCATACCACGAACAGATAGAAGTCCTTATGATAGGGGGAACTCTTTATAAACAATCCATGGTTAATCTTGGTATTGATACAGTGGAGTATCTGAATAATGTGAGAGCAGATACTTATATTATGGGAATTTATAATATTGATGATCAAATAGGAATAAGTGTTCCCACAATATCAGAATCGCTTGTAAAAAGAAAGATGGCATCTATCTCCACTGAAATAATAGGATTAGTTACTCTGGACAAACTGGGGACAGTTTCTAACCAGATAATCTGCCCTGTTGATACACTTACTTATTTAATAACAGAAAATGTAAATCCTAATATAGCAAAATTATATACTAAACAAAAAATTGCTGTTATTCAGTAATAAATATAATAAAAGGATTAATTATAAACCAACATCTGTGAGCTGTGCCTAAAAATACAGCTGCAAAAAAAGAGCAGTATCAATAAAGTTATATCTTTTTGATACTGCTCTGCCTTTTTTATATAATTTCCACAAATATCCGGACTTCAATATCTGTTTTTACAATTTTTGTTAAGTTTTTGAAAAATGTTTATATCTGAAGTTTCTTCGTCTGTTCCTTCTGGTTTTCATCAAAGCCGCTCTCAGAATATTCCAGGATTTTCTTTTCATAGCTATCTTCCTTTCATCCCTTAATACACAGATCAATATAAAAAACGCAATTACAGCCGTATCCCGCCTCTATATACAGAAACACCAACTAATTCTATTAAGTTTACTTGTTTGCTATATTTCTCAACTCTATTTTTTTTCCTTCCCAGACAGCATAATTCCCATTTTGCATGGCTCCGGGATTTATATATTTTATTTTATCTTTTTCTTTACAGTAAGGTATATGAGTATGTCCAAATACACACATAGTTACACCATCTGCTTCTGCTTCTTTTTCCAGCTCATTCATATATGACTTTACGCCAAATAAATGACCATGCACCAAAAGAATCTTTTCCTTTTCCAGTTCTATTATCAGCTCATCAGATGTCTCTTTGTCAAAATAGTCAGTATTTCCTCTTACTATAAAAAATTTTATATCGGAATATACATAAGACATATCTATGGCATCTGTGCTGTGATCCCCTGCAAATAACACCACTTCGGGCAATTCCTTTTCTATTACCTTTTGAAATATATCCAGTCTTTTATGACTGTCAGAACAAATTAATACTTTCATTTCTCCTCTTCTTTCTGAAAATTACGGATAATAAGTGATTTATCAGGGATTTTATGTTTTGATGTCTTATTTCTCCCTTTTTTTAATTTTACCACAACGTATCAAAAAAAGAAATTATTATTCTTTCTTTTTTGCCATAAAGAGGAAAATTACTAAAACCATCACCAAAAAAATTAAATTAACAGGAGAAATCAAAGAAAAAAAAGCTCTTTCCGGTATCATTTCCTTTTTTATTTCGAAATAAGCTCTTATACGGCTGTCATTTCGGAGAAACTCTGCTGCTACAAGTAACTCTATAATATAAAAGTATATTATTATAAAGAAAACCATTAGTCTTTTACTTTTCTCTGTGTTTTTAAAATTATAAATAAATATTTTATATATTATTTTAGGTAAGAAAAAAAAGTAAAGCAAGGCCAGAAAAACATCACTTTTTTCAAATTGTCCTTCAGGATTAAAGCCTGTTACAGCTCCAAATAACCTGCTTCCTATATAAGACTGATATTCTATCTTTATATAAAGAAGACATAGTGTAATTATAAGAAAAAATACTGCTTCTTTTTTCATCATCCATTCCCCCTCAAATGTTAAATTATCTAAATTCAGTTCATAAATCAATCTAACTCATCTTATTAAAACTATTATATTCACTATAATTTAAATAAATATAAAAACCTATCATAACACAATAACAATTTATTTTCTATTGATTTATTTGATTTTATCATATATAATATTATTAAATTTATATTTATGGAGGTATTAAAATGGAAAGAATTAAGAAATTTTCATTTTTATTTTTTCTTTTTTTGTTTGTAAGTACAATATTTTATGCGTGTACGGTCATTTACTGGAATAAAATTCCAGATAAATTGATTGGGAGAAATATGGATTGGTATGCAAATGTAGAAACAGAATTTTGGGTACTTCCCAGAGGTATAAAAAGAGACGGGATGGTTGGTAAGAACAGCATGAAATGGGAATCTAAATACGGAAGTACTATTGTTTTCTTTGAAGCACCTATTGACGGAATGAATGAAAAAGGATTAACCGGTCATGTTTTATGGCTCGGAGAAGCAGATTTCGGTAAAAGAAATGAAAAAACACAAGGTATGGCGTTAGGTTTCTGGCTGCAATATTATCTTGATAACTTCGCTACTGTTAAAGAAGCTGTGGATTTTACCAAAAAAACTAATTTCCAATTAGTCGATACAGAATTCGAAGGAAGAAAAGTCGGAGTTCATTTATACTTAGCTGATGAAAGCGGAAATATCGCCGTAATAGAATATGTTAACGGAAAACCTGTAATTTATCACGGAAAAGAATATGTCGTCATGACAAATTCACCTACTTATGATAAACAGATTGAGAACTTAGAGCAGTATAAAGTTTTCGGAGGGTCAAAAGAACTTCCGGGAAGCTCTGAAGCAGCAGACAGATTCGTAAGAGCTATGTATTATCTTGAAAATTTACCGCTGCCTACTGATTATGAAGATGGAATTGCTAAAATATTCAGTGTAACAAGAAATGTTTCCCAGCCTTTCAGAATTAATAACAATCCCGACAGACCAGACAGCAGCACTACCAGATGGAGAAGTGTTATAGACATAACAAATAAAATTTACTACTTTGAGGCAACAAACAGCCCTAATTTAGTCTGGCTGGACATGAAAAAAGTAAATTATGAAAAAGGTTCTGATCTTATGAAAGTGAGAATACAGCCTAATGACAATATTGGCAATATAACTGCTAAACTCCAGAAAACAGAAATGTATACAATACCATTACCCGCAAAATAACTAAATTAAATATAAGGAGAAATATGAAAAAACTAATAAAACTATTAATGTTAATGGTAATTTCTCTATCTGCCGGCGGAGCCAGCATTGATTATCTAATGAATAATTCATCTGTATATTTGGGTAATCCTGCTCAAACCGCCAATATATCCGTAGAAAGTGCCTTTTTTAATCCTGCGGGACTTGTATATTTAGATGACGGAACTTATCTGAATATAAATGCATTTCTGTCAAGCATAGAAGAATCTACTACTTTAGACGGAAAAAAATATAAAGCTGATGATTTTCCAGTCACTCCCAGCTTTAATCTTGTATATAAAAAAGAAAAATTCGCTTATTATCTAAATACGAGTATTATAGCAGGAGGAGCTACGCTAAATTTTAAAGACGGTGTATCCGGACTGGAACTGGCTGCTCAGGGGATAAACAAGCTGGATCCGCTGAAAAATACCGCCAGAGCCCTGAATGCAAATTTAGAAAGCGGTAATTTTGATGGAGAAAACAGATATTTTCAGGGTGCAATAGGTGTAAGCTATCTTTTGAATGACAAAATTTCTGTTTCATTAGGCGGAAAATATGTTTACGGAATAAGAAAACTATCAGGAAATGCAGAATACTCATATAATAAATCCAGTCCTCTTGGTGCGATAGTAGATGGAAATGATCTGCACATTGATTCTAAAAGAACAGCTGACGGATTCGGCGGAATTCTGGGGGTGGATATAAAACCCACTGATAATTTAAATATAGCTTTCAAATTTGAAACTCCCGTCAAACTAAATTTCAAAGCAAAAACCAGTGAGGATGAGAAAATTTATCTTGGATTTCTGAACAGAAGTCTGGGAATATCGACCTTTTATCCGGAATATAAAGACGGGAATAAAATGAGAAGAGACCTTCCGGCGGTATTATCAGCAGGAATATCCAATAAGATAAATAAAGTAACGCTTTTATTTAATTATAACCACTATTTTAATAAAGCTGCTAGTATTGATAACCAGAATTATGATGACGGGAATGAGGCAGGATTTGGTATAATGTATGAAATAAATGATAAATTTACCTGGACAGCAGGAATAAATATAGCTGACACCGGCGCTTCAAGAGCTACTTATGATGATACGGAATTTGCATTAAATTCTCAGTTATATGGAACCGGAGTAATATTTAAACCAAACGAAAAAAATGAATTTGTAGTTTCTTTGGCTTATATTCACTATAATTCTGAAAATGGAACTGACGAACATTTTGTTCCGGGAGCAGATTTTGAAAAATCAAAAGTACGATACAAAAAATCAATAACCAGTCTTGGGCTTGGTTATACATATAAATTTTAAAACAGAAAATATTACACTAAAAAACCTGCCCAAAGGCAGGTTTCTTTTATTTATCCTATAAAAATAGGTTTTTTTATTTTTTCTATAATTCTTACTCCGAATTTACCAGTTATTTTTTCCACCATAACAGCAAATTTCAAAGTTCCCATAAGGATTGTATCATAATTTTCTGATTCCGCCAGTATTATCTTAAGCGGGTCTCCTTCTCTATCTATCAAATGATAGTTTTCCCCGAATCTCTCTTTCAGTTCATCTTTTTCATCGACATTTACCCTTAAAACGTCCACTCTTGATTCCCCGAAATTATTATAATAATTAAACAGAGTACGGTTCGCTTTATATCCGCCGTCATCAAGCAGTAAAACTTTATCCAGTTTATAGCTTTCTAATTCCGGCAGAAGAATCATCGGTTTATAATGTACACGTAAAATTTCTTTCAGATACGGTCCTATATTTTCACCTTTGAGTAAAATCAATATGTCATAAGCCTTTAACTTTTCAAGACAAACTTCTACTGTTTCCCCTTCTTCCACAAAGATGTTGGTGAAACTGTCCCCAAGCTGGCTTTTCATCATTTTGAAGTTGTTTTCTTCCAGTTCTTTCCATTCTTCGATTATATAAGTGCTTCCTATGTCAATTCCTATTCCTTCTATAGTAGACGGAAATATTTCATATTTCAGAATATCCTTTACATAAAGGGCATCCAGAACAAAATCCTTGTATTTCTCAGTAAATACCTTCGAAAATTCTTTTATAGCCTTTAGTTCATTCTCGCTGCTTACTACAAATAGTGCTTTTCTCAACATAAGAATCACTCCTTCTATTATTCGATTTCTGGTGTTATTTTTACTGTTGATGCTACTTTTTCATTTTCTCTTACTTTCATTATTCTTACTCCTGATGTAGCTCTTCCTATTACAGATATAGATCCTACCTCTGTTCTTATCAGCGTTCCTTCAGAAGTTATCAGCATAATTTCAGAATTATCATCTACTATTTTTACATCTGTGATTTTTCCTGTTTTAGCATTTTTCTTTAAGTTTGTTATTCCTTTTCCGCCACGTGACTGTAATCTGTAATCTTCCAGCTTCGTTCTCTTTCCATAACCCTCTTCAGCTATAGTCAGTATTGTTTTCTGGCTGATATCTTCCGAAGCATATATTATCGCACCGGCAACGACTACGTCATTTGGTCTCAGAGTAATACCTTTTACTCCTGCTGCAGTTCTTCCCATACTTCTTACATCATGTTCAGAGAATCTTATGGCAAAACCTTCTCTTGTAGCAAGGAATACTTCATCTTTCTGTGTTCCCGAAGTTAATCCTGCATAGATCAGTTCGTCGTCATCTTTTAGTCCTATCGCTTTTATTCCTGCTTTATTTATGCTGGCAAAAAGCTCAAGACTTGTTTTCTTGACAACTCCTTTTCTAGTCAAAAAGAATATATCCTTGTCTTTCTCAAATTCTCTTACTTTTATTATTGTGCTGACTGTTTCGTCTTCCTGAAGCTTTATGATATTGCTTATCAGTCTTCCTCTTGCCTGCTTGCTCGCTTCTGGTATTTCATAAACTTTTATATCATGCACTTTTCCTTTTGTTGTAAAAATCAGTAAAGAATCAAGATTTTTAGCGATATACATATCTTTTATGATATCATCTTCAAGGATATTCGTAGCACTTACTCCTATTCCGCCTCTTTTTTGTGCTCTGTAAACATCTATAGGAGTTCTTTTTACGTAACCTTTATCTGTAAGCGTTACTACTACTTCCTCATCCTTAATCAGATCTTCTATCCCTATTTCTACTCTCGCATCTCTTATTTCTGTTCTTCTAGGGTCAGAAAAATCTTCTTTAATTTTCTTTACTTCTTCTTTTATTATAGCATAAATTTTATCCGGATCGCTTAAAATAGCTTTTAATTCTTCTATTAATAACATTAATTCCTTGTATTCTTCTTCTATTTTTTCTCTTTCCAGACCTGTAAGCCTTTGTAATCTCATATCAAGAATTGCTTTTGCCTGAACTTCCGAAAAAGCAAAACCTGCCATTAATTTTTCCTTGGCTTCATTTCCGTCCTGTGATCCTCTGATAATTTTTATTATTTCGTCAATATTATCCAGAGCTATTTTAAACCCTTCCAATATATGAGCTCTTTTTTCAGCTTTGTCCAGTTCGAATTTAGTTCTTCTCGTAACCACTGAATATCTGTGTTTCAGATAATTCTGAAGAATTTCTTTCAGATTCAGTACTCTTGGCGCATTATCCACCAGTGCAAGGAATATAATACCGAAAGTATTCTGCAGATCAGTATACTTATAAAGGCTGTTCAGGATTAATTCGCTTTCTTCTCCTCTTTTCAGCTCTATTACGACTCTTATACCATCTCTGTCAGATTCATCTCTAAGATCTGATATTCCTGTTAATTTTTTATTTCTTACAAGTTCGGCAATTCTTTCTATAAGTCTCGCCTTATTTACCTGATAAGGAAGCTCGTTAACTATAATTGATTCCTTACCGTTTTTACTTTCTTCTATTTTTATTTTTCCCGCTACTCTTACTTTTCCTCTACCAGTCTTATAAGCTTCGATTATTCCGCTTTTTCCGTTTATTATACCTCCGGTAGGAAAATCAGGTCCTGTTATATGTGTTATCAGTTCTTCTATTGTTATATCAGGATTCTCTATCATTGCTACAATCCCGTCACATACCTCTCCTGCATTATGAGGCGGTATGTTCGTAGCCATACCCACGGCTATTCCTGTTGCACCGTTAAGAAGCAGATTTGGAAGTTTTGCGGGAAGAACTGTTGGTTCGTCCAGACTTTCATCAAAGTTCTTTCTGAAATCAATAGTATTTTTATCTATATCTTCCAGCAGCTCATTTGTAATTTTGGCCATTCTTGCCTCTGTATATCTCATTGCCGCTGCTCCGTCACCATCTATTGAACCATAATTTCCGTGACCGTTTATTAAAAGGTATCTGGTATTGAATTCCTGAGCCAGTCTTACCATTGCACCGTATACTGCCGAATCCCCGTGCGGGTGATATTTACCCAGAACTTCCCCGACGATTCTTGCTGACTTTTTATACGGCTTATCATATGTCATCCCAAGTTCATTCATGGCAAATAAAATTCTTCTGTGAACCGGCTTTAAACCATCTCTTACATCAGGAAGGGCACGGCTTACAATTACGCTCATGGAATAGTCCAGATAAGACGCTTTTATCTCGTCTTCAATATATATCGGCTTCTCCGTTAGAATTTCTGTTTCTTTAATTGACATTGTTCACCTCTTCTTTAGATATCTAAGTTTCTTACATAGTGTGCATGTTCTTCTATAAATTGTCTTCTTGGTTCTACTTTATCTCCCATTAAGACATTAAACATTTTATCTGCATATGTGGCATCTTCCAGTGATACTTTCAGTAAAGTTCTTACCTCAGGATCCATTGTTGTTTCCCACAGCTGTTCCGGATTCATCTCTCCCAGACCTTTATATCTCTGTAATCCGTATCTCTTATTTTCTTCATCCATTACTTTTGTTACACTTTGCAGCTGCTCGTCTGAATACACATACTGTATCTGCTTTCCGGCCTGTATCTTATATAAAGGCGGCTGTGCTATATATATGTGTCCTTCGTTTATCAGTTCTCTTAAGTGTCTGTAAAAGAATGTAAGCATAAGAGTTCTTATATGCGCTCCATCCACATCGGCATCTGTCATTATTATAATCTTATGATATCTTAATTTTTCCAGATCCATTTCATCTCCGAAACCTGCACCAAAAGCTGTTATCATTGCTCTTATCTCTGCATTTTCCAGTGCTTTTCCTATTCCTGCTTTTTCTACGTTTAATATTTTACCTCTCAAAGGAAGTATTGCCTGAAATCTTCTGTCTCTTCCCTGTTTTGCCGATCCGCCTGCCGAATCTCCTTCGACTATGTATATTTCACATTCTGAAGCGTCTTTTGACGAACAGTCTGCCAGTTTCCCCGGAAGTGATCCCACTTCAAGAGAGCTTTTTCTTAATACTAATTCTCTGGCTTTTTTTGCTGCTTCTCTGGCTTTTTTTGACATTAATATTTTTTCTATGATATTTGACGCTTCTTTAGGATGATCTTCCAGATACATCTTAAGCGAACTTCCCACTATTCCTGATACTACCCCTGTTATCTCACTGTTTCCGAGCTTTGTTTTTGTCTGCCCTTCGAACTGAGGCTCAGGTATTTTTATACTCAGGATAGCTACCAGACCTTCTCTTACATCAGAACCCTGAAAAGAACCGTCTTTATCTTTCACCAGTCCTATCTGCTTGGAAATTTCGTTCAGAACTCTGGTAAGCGCTGTTCTGTATCCGCTTACATGTGTTCCGCCTTCATGGGTATTTATGTTATTTACAAATGAGTAGACCATTTCTCTTTGTGAAATAGTATATGTCATGGCTATTTCCACTTCTACCCTTTTGTTATTGTCAAGTATCACGGCATCATCCATATATATGATATCATCTAACACTCTTTCATCATCAGCTATTTCCGCAAGGAAATCCTTTATTCCTCCCTCAAAGTGAAGATCATCGGTTTTAGGTTTATCTTTATTTCTCTCATCACTAAGGATTATTTTCAGCCCTTTGTTCAAATAAGCCATCTCTTTTAATCTTGTGAGCAAAATTTCATAATCATATTCCAATGTTTCAAATATTTCATCATCAGCTTTGAATCTTATTGTAGTTCCGTGAACATCCTCAGGTGCTTCTCCTATCTGCTTGATGTCCTCCACGGCTACTCCTCTGTGGTACTTCTGATACCATATTTTTCCTTCTTTTGTTACAGTAGCCTCCAAAGTCTCAGACAGGGCGTTAACTACCGAAACTCCAACCCCGTGTAGTCCTCCCGAAACTTTATAGTTATCATTATTAAATTTTCCTCCCGCGTGCAGCACTGTTAAAACTACCTCAAGAGTTGATTTTCCCATTTTTTCAT
The DNA here is from genome assembly GCF_024158605.1 of Sebaldella sp. S0638. Taxonomy (NCBI): domain Bacteria; kingdom Fusobacteriati; phylum Fusobacteriota; class Fusobacteriia; order Fusobacteriales; family Leptotrichiaceae; genus Sebaldella; species Sebaldella sp. S0638. The sequence goes on from NZ_JAMZGM010000022.1 coordinate 30,650, forward strand.
GCATTTCTACCGGGATACCTCTCCCGTTATCGATTACCTCTATTATATTATCTTCCAGTACTCTTACTCTTATAGTGTCGCAAAATCCGGCCAAAGCCTCGTCCACACTATTATCCACTATTTCCCAGACTAAATGGTGAAGTCCCTTGGCCGAAGTCGAACCAATGTACATTCCTGGTCTTTTTCTAACGGCCTCGAGACCCTCAAGGACCGTTATACTCTCCGCGTTATAATTGTCGCTCATTTTTTCCTCCGTTCTATATTTCCATACTCTATATTTTATCATGTTTGTGACTTTTTATCAATCAATTGATTTTAAAGTCTTTAGATATATTTAGGTGTAAAACTTTAAATATATTTAAACTCTTTATTTTTTTATATTTTCACTTTAAAAACTCTTTTATTTCCCCTTTGAAATAAAAATAGTCTGTTTTTATCTCTTTTATATTTCTCTCATCGCTTAAATGTATCTCTATTCCTTTTATTTTTTTCAATTCCTTTTGAAAAATTTCATAATTATATTCCAGTGTCTCAAAAATTTCCCTGTCTGCTAAAAACTTTATTACAGTACCATGTACCTCTGCAGGAGCTGTTTCTGTTTGTTTTACATTATCTTCGGGTATTCCTTTTTTATATTTCTGATACCACACTTTGCTGTCTCTTATTACACTAATCTCCAGAGTCTCTGATAAGACATTCACTGAAAGCAGTCCCCCTCTGTATTTTTTTGGGGAAAGCTTATAAATACCATCTGTTAATTCTCCTCTAAAGTATTTTCCGGTAAGAATAATCTCAAGTATTGATTCCTTCTTTGTTTCATGTTTTTCTACAGTTATTCCCCTGCCGTTATCAGACACTTCTATTATACCGCCTTTAAGTAATCTTACGTTTATATTACTGCAAAATCCGGCTAAAGCTTCATTTACACTATTATCAATTAATTCCCAAACCATATTATGAAGACCTTCATACGACACAGAACCGATAAACATCTCCGGCCTTTTTCTGATCCCTTCCCTTACCCCAAGAACAGCTATATTTTTTGTATCATTATTTCTGTCCATTTTCCCTCCGTTTTTATAACTTAAAGATTTTTCAGTTTTTCCATTTCCTCAGCTCTCATTTTCAATGCTCTGTTTGTATAAGAACTTACATATATAAATTCATTGGTCATTATTATTGTTCTCGGTTCTTTTCTGCTCAGGTCTATTACCTTTTTTCTGTATTTTTCCAGATAGTCTCTGTTTTTCTTATTTTTTACAAAGTCAGAATGTTCTATTATAAGGATTATATCTTTCAAAGGTATAAAATTATTATTTTCGATATAAATATACATTATATCCTTCCCCTCAGCTTTAAAAATTTTGTGAGCCTGTTCAAAAGCTCCTCTTTTACTTTATTTATTATAAATATTTCACTTGACCCGGTTCTGTACAATGCGTACTTTTCCGCAGCGCTGCCTGCTTCCTTGAGATTATTCTGCTCTATCAGCTCGGATACAAACAGTGTCAGATCTTCTGCCAGCTGATCCCTTGCCTTATAAAATTCTCCTTCTGTAAGCCCTTCTATCTCTCTTTCAGTTTCTCTATAGCTGATTACAGGATTCTTTTCTATGAGATTTTTTATTTTCCCCATTTTTTCATTCTCCAGATCATTTCTGCATTTTATACATATTTCACCTTCACCCAGAAACAAATCACCGCATCTGTTACATTCTCTGTAGCCTTTTTTCAAAAGAATCTTTTCGTTAATCTTGGAATTAAGAGCTATATTTTTTACCCTTTCGGCTAATTCATCATTTTCCGCAGAAGAGAAAAGTCCCTCTATCTTTTGCTTTTCTTCAGGGGTTATTTCTGCTGTTTCTTCTGATTCTTCATAATCTTTATACATATCCCTGTTCTGATATATTTTTCCGCTTTTCATATAAATTTCACCCACTGCCGTACCGTAAAATTCCTCGTTAACATTTTCCAGTATAGTTTCCCTGTACATTTTCATTTCATTCATAATAAGATTATTTTCCACAATTACTGTTAACTTTCCTTTACTAAAAAAAGATGGAAAAGAATATTCCGCTATGACTTCCCCGACTATTTTTTTCCAGTTCTTTCTTATAATGTGTATCATATATCTGTCATCTTCAGTAATTTTGTTCATACTTACCTCACCGATTCTGTTCGGTTTCTTATTATTCATCTGACAGTATCCGCCCCTTATCTATATATATTTTTTTTCCTTCTATATTCAGTTTTTCTGTTGAAGTAATAAAACACTGTATATTTTTATTTTTGAAATAATTTAAAATACTGTTTTTTCTTATTTCATCAAAGTACGAGGAAATATCATCTATTAAAAATACAGGAATCTCGTTTTTTTCTTTTATCAGCATATCTATCTCAGCTATTTTCAAAGAAAATATAATGGATTTTTTTTCGCCCTGCGATGAAAATGACTTGGCATTTTTACCGTTCAGCTCAAATATAAAATCCTCTTTTTGAGGTCCCACAAGAGTATAACCGTATCTTTTTTCCCTGTCATGTTTTTTCACGGTTTCTTCCCTGAATTTTTCCTTTATCTCCTCAAGTGTCATTTTATCAATATTTCCTATGAAAGAGTCATATTTTAGCCTTAGTTCGGAATTAGCGTCAAAAAGTTTTCTGTAATTGAGATTCAGAAGTATTGAGATATTTTTTACATACTCTCTTCTCATCAGAATTATTTTTGATCCTTCTTCTATGAACTTTTCATTATATATCTGATAAAGTTCCTTGCTTGTTTTTCTTTCTTTTATAAGTTTATTCCTCGTTTTTAATATTTTTTCAAAATCAATCAGTGTTTTTAAATATATATTTTTGGTCTGTGAAATCTCGTAATTGAAAAAACCACGGCGTACAGACGGATTCCCTATTATTATCTCTATATCCTCGGGTATAAAAGAAATTACGTTTAATATCCCTACATAATCTATATACTTTGTCTTATTTTTATCTACATAGTATTCTTTTTTATCATTGTTAAAATCTATGGCAATTGTCTTTCCTGAGAGCTTTGACTCAAAATTTCCGTAAACAATAGTCCTTGTCTTATCATATAAAGTCAGGTCTTTTACTTTTTTTGTCCTGAAACTTTTTCCGGTGGCTAAAAAATAGACAGCTTCGATCAATGATGTTTTCCCCTGTCCATTTTTTCCGTATATGAGATTGAAATCCGGATCAAATTCTATTTTTTTGTTCTCCAGACACCTAAAGTTATTCAAACTTAACTGTTTAAGTTTCATACTAACCTCTTACTATTTTTATTTTTTCTCCGTCAAGTTCTATTATATCATTTTCATAGATTTTTTTCCCGCGTCTTTTTTCCACTTCTCCGTTTACCAGCACATTTCCTTCCAGAATATGGTATCTTGCTTCCCCGCCGTCGCCAACAATTCCGGCCCATTTCAAAAGCTGGTCCAGTTTTATAAATTCTGTTTTTATCGCTACTTCTCTCATTATTTATCCCTACTTTTCAATTATCTGAGATTTTTCTCTTTTTTGTTTCCAAAGCAAAACGTTTTATTTTACTCTACTATTTTCTGTTTTATATTATCTATCTCTTTTTTTAATACTATTTCTTCCTTCATTCTTGTTTCAATCTTTCTGATACTGCTTATTACCGTACTGTGATCCCTTCCCCCGAACAGACCTCCTATAGTAGTAAGATTCAGATCAAGCTGGTCTTTCAGTAAAAACATTGCTATCTGTCTGGCATTTGTAATTTCCTGCTGTCTTTTCTTACCTTTCATTTCATCAAGAGGTATTGAATAATAGCCTGATACTGTAGTAATTATTTTGTTTGCAGTTATTTTCGACTGCTGCTTTTTCAGCAGATCGGCAAGATCTTCCTGTACCAGCTGCAGCGTTATAGCCTTTCTTAAAAGTGTAGATCTGGCAATTACCCTTGTCAATGCCCCTTCCAGCTCTCTTATATTAGAGCTTATGGAACTTGATATGAATTCCAGTACTTCATCTGATATTATTACGCTTTTAGAATCTGCTATATTCTTTAATATTGCAAGTCTTGTTTCATAGTCCGGTTTTTGTACGTCTACTGACAGTCCGCTGTCGAATCTTGATTCTATTCTTTTGGAAAGGTTTCTTATTTCTCTCGGAAGTCTGTCACTTGACATGATTATCTGCTTCCCCAGTTCCTGAAGTGTATTAAATGTATGGAAAAATTCTTCCTCTACACTCCCTGTTCCTTGTCCGAATACTTTTTCAAAAAATTGTATGTCATCAATTAACAGTACATCCAGTGTTCTGAATTTATCCCTGAAATTCTGTACATTTGCAAACTGTCCTGCTCTCAGTGAGTTTATAAATTCATTATTAAAATTCTCAGAAGTACAATATAATACTTTTTTATTAGGGTCTCTATCCAAAACGGCATTTCCCACTGCATGCATAAGATGGGTTTTTCCCAGACCCGAACCTCCGTATATCAATAAAGGATTATATACTATTCCCGGATTTTGCGAGATTGCTATACATGCTGCATTTGCCAGCTCGTTTCCTTTTCCTACAACGAAGTTTTCAAATCTGTATCTCTGATTCAGGTTATTTATCAGCTTTTTCTGATTATCCATTACCGAGATATAGTTCTCAAACTTTTCTTCCACTATCTGTTTCAGTTCGAATATAATATTAATTCTCTGTGATGTCTCCATCATAAGTATATCGTTAATTATCTCCATCATATTCTGTTTGTATCTCTGTTCCACTTTTTCTTTCATAAATGTAGATTCTACCCATACATAAAGGGTATTCTCCTTGAACTCATGTACGTTTAAAGGTTTTATATATGTATTAAACTCCACTTCATCAATCTGATATTTCAATATTTTTACAATCTTTTCCCATAAGACCAATGGATCAACCATTCGTAATGCACTCCTTCTAAATACAAATAATTTTTAAGTATTTGAACTATATCATAAAAAAAAATTTTACGCAAGGGCGGCAGATATTCACTTTTCAACAGAGTTTTCCACAAAAAGCATATAATATTCATAATCCAAAATGAGTTTTCCACATTTTCACATAGTTTTCCACGATACATAAAAGAGTTCAAATTATTGATAAAAAAAACTTTTCCCACATACCAATTTTTTTTCTTATTTTGATGTTGAAAAAAAAACGAGATTTTTGTTTTCAAAAAAAATCCACATTCCCACCACGCTAAAAAAATACTTACAACCCCATATAAAATCTTCATTTCAACAAATCCACACGACATAATAATTATAATAATATAAATGTTTTTTATTTTATTAATAATATGCATTGTGGAAAAAAAATATTCCAGTAAAAAAAGACAAAAAAAATCCGTTTGAAAATTTACACACGAAAAAAAAATTCCGGAAATGAAAACATAACAAAATTCCTAAAAGTATAAAAAATTATATTTCACTTTTTACAGCATGACATAATCTATAAAAATAATACATAATGTGCTAATCATATTTCATATACACAAATAAAATTTTCTGATTATCCTGATATAATAAAAAGCATAAAAAATATATACAAAAAGAGAATCTAATTATTTAAAATATTAAAATAAAAATTTAATTTCAGTGAAAACAAGTCTTTTCAGCCAAATTTCAATTAAAAAACTTGACTTTTTTCTTTTTTTTTATTATGATATATCGTAATTAACTATAACAATTTGTGAAATAAATTTTTATATAGTATAATTTATTATAACTTTAGGAAGGAGTCTGTAAAATGAGCAAAAAAACATTTCAGCCAAACAAAAGAAAAAGAAAAAAGGATCATGGTTTTAAAGCAAGAATGAAGACTAAAAGCGGAAGATCTGTCCTTAAGAGAAGAAGAACAAAAGGTAGAAAACAATTATGTGCTTAACCCGGTGATTCAAAAATAAGCACCGGGTTTTTAAAACTCTTTAAAGAAGACAAATAAGGATATAAACTTATGATAACTTTAAAAAAAGAAAAAGAATTCTCAAAAGTCTACCAAAGAGGACAAAAAAAACATACTAAATATGTAATAATAATTTTCCTAAAAAATAATTTAAATGAAAAAAGGTTTGGGTTCGTAGCTAGTAAAAAAACTGGAAATGCAGTTAAGCGTAACAGAATTAAGAGACTGTTCCGCGAAGTTGTCAGATTAAACTATAATAAATTTAAAGAAAATTATGATTATATTATTATAGGAAAAGCTGTTTTGAAAGATAATATAGATTCCCTAAAATATGAAGATATGGAGAAAGATATTTTGAAAGGAATTGTAAAATGAGAAAAATAATGATTTTCCTCATAAAATTTTATCAGAAAGCAATTTCCCCTTTTTTGGGAGGGAGATGTAGGTTTTATCCTACATGTTCAGAGTATACTAAACAGGCAATTGAAAAATATGGAGCATTAAAAGGATCATATTTAGGACTGACAAGAATTTTGAAATGTCATCCTTTTCACAAAGGAGGATACGATCCATTAAAATAAGTTTTTGGAGGAAAATATGACAATAGGACCATTAGAAGGAGTAATTCTACAAACGCTAAAAAAATTATCTGAGATTACTGGAAATTACGGAATAGCAATAATTCTGCTGACAGCACTGATAAGAATAATAATACTGCCTTTGACTATAAAGCAGGAAAAATCAATGAAAAAAATGCGGGATATCCAGCCGGAAATAGATAAACTGAGGGAAAAGTACAAAGATAATCCTCAGGAAATGCAGATAAAAATGCAGGAAATATATAAAAAAAATCAGGTAAACCCATTGGCGGGATGTTTGCCTTTATTCATACAGATGTGTATTTTCATAACACTGTTTCGTGTATTAAATAATGCAAATTCAATACCTAATGACGCCACTTTTTTGTGGTTTAATCTAAAACAGCCTGATGCTCTGGTAAAATTACCATTTACAGGTATATTTTCAGCAATTAATATATTTCCGTTACTAAATACAGTTGTTACTTTTTTCCAACAAAAAATGATGAGTACAGGAACACAGGATAGTAATCCTCAAATGAAAACAATGCTTTATACATTACCGCTTGTGATTCTGGTAATGACGTATAATATGCCTTCAGGGGTTTCATTATACTGGTTTACTTCAAGTTTATTAGCAGTTATCCAACAGTTTTTCATTATGAAAGGAAGAAATAATTAATGGATGAGGTAATAAAATTAAAAGCCAAAAGTGAAGAAGAAGTCGAAAAAATGGCCAAAAATATCCTTCATTTAAAGGAAAACGAAACTTTTGAAATTATGGTTGTTAAGAAACCTAAAAAAATTTTATTCCTTAGTATTGAAGGCGAGTATGAAATACGGGTAGTAGATAAAAAGAAAAAACAAGAAATTAATGAAATAAAAAAAGCAGAAAAAGAAGCAAAAGCTCAGACAGCAAAAAAGGAACCTGTAAAAGAGAAAGAAAAAGTACAGGAAAAACCAAAAGAAAAAAGAACACAGGAAAAAGTTATAAGAGAACCAAAAAAAGTAAAAGAACCTAGAGAAATAAAAGAAAAACCGGTACAAGCCGAAAAGCCTGAAAGAAAAGAGCCGGAAGGAAGTATCGAAAATCAGCTTAGAGCTGTAATCAAAGAGTTTATAGTAGCTTCCAAGCTAAATGTCAGCATAAAAAATATATACAGCAAAAACGGGAGATACATAGTAAACCTTGAAGGAAAAGACATAAGATACCTAATAGGCGAAAAGGGAACAACGCTGAACAGCCTTGAGTATCTCATAGGAACAATGGTAAGAAATGTAAAAGTAGTAATAGATTCAAATGGTTATAAAAATAAAAGAGAAGAATCATTAAGAGCTTTGGCACGTAAAAAAGGTGAGAAAGTACTGGAAACAGGAAATTCCATTAAGCTTAACCCGATGTCCGCAAGAGAGAGAAAGATTATTCATGAAGAAATTTCTTTTATGAAAGACCTCGAAACTCAAAGCGTGGGTGAAGAGCCAAAGAGATGTTTAGTTATAAAAAAGAAGAGGTAGAATATGTTTGAAACAATAGCTGCTATATCGACGCCAAGAGGTGAAGGCGGTATAGGAATTATAAGAATTTCAGGTGACGACTCTTTTGCAATATTAAATAAAATATTTAAAGCAAAAAACCCAAATAAAGATTTGGGTTTTTATAAATTTAATTATGGATTTATATATGACGGGAATCATATGCTTGATGAAGCAATGGTTGTCAGAATGAAAGGGCCGAAAACTTATACATGTGAAGATGTTGTCGAGATAAATTGTCACGGCGGATATCTTGTTACACAGAAAATATTGGAACTTGTTTTGAAAAAGGGAGCAAGACATGCCGAAAAGGGAGAATTTACCAAAAGGGCATTTATGAACGGAAGAATAGATCTTTCGCAGGCAGAGGCAGTAATGGATATTATTCAGGGAAAAACAGAGAAAAGTATATCTCTGTCACTTGAACAGCTGAGAGGTGACCTTAGAGACAAAATACAGAATCTGAAAAAACTTCTTCTTGATGTTACGGCTCATGTGAATGTGGTTCTTGATTATCCCGAAGAGGGAATTGACGAACCGCTTCCGGCGCATTTAAGAGATAATCTTGTGAATGTTCATTTTGAAATAGATAAATTAATAAATTCCTATGATAAAGGGAAAAAGATAAAAGAAGGAATAAAAACAGCAATTATAGGAAAACCGAATGTAGGAAAGTCAACGCTTCTGAATTCACTTTTGAAAGAAGAAAGGGCAATAGTAACTCACATTCCCGGAACTACAAGAGATATAATAGAAGAAGTGATAAATGTAAGAGGAATACCTCTTGTGCTTGTAGATACAGCAGGAATAAGGGAAACAGAGGATCTTGTGGAGAATATCGGAGTGGAGAAATCCAAAGAAATCATTGAAAAAAGTGATCTTATACTTTTTGTTCTGGATGCTTCAAGAGAGCTGGAGAAAGATGATCATCAGATAATAAGCCTTATCAGGGAAAATAATAAAAAAGCAATAATACTCCTGAATAAAATTGATCTTTCAAGAAAAATAGAAAGAAAAGATATTGATTTTTTTAATGGTGAAATACTGGAAATTTCTGCGAAAGAAGAAACAGGAATCGAAGAGATGGAAGAAAGAATCTATAACTATATTCTTGAAGAAGATGTGGAGGATTCTTCCGAAAAGCTTATAATTACCAATATAAGACATAAGTCTGCACTGGAGAAAACAAAAGAAGCAGTAGAGAATATATTCGAGACAATTGATTCTGAAATGCCTATGGATTTAATATCAGTAGATCTCAAAGAGGCACTGGATTCTTTATCGGAAATTACAGGGGAAATAAGTTCAGAAGATATACTGGATCATGTTTTTAGTAATTTCTGTGTAGGTAAATAAAAAATTAGAAGTATAAAAGAAAAACAAAATAATAAAAAAAGAAACGGGTAAGAAAAAATAAAGTTATTGCAGTTATAATCTATACATAGTTAGATGTAGTTAATAGAAGTAAAAACTAATAACTTTTCATATACCCCTTAAAAAAAACCGTTGTATTAGTACAACGGTTTTTATTTATTAAATTTATAAAAAGGAATAAATAATAAAAAAAGAATATAAAAAGGAAAAATAAAGAAAAAAGATTTATACTCTTATTATAGTTAACGAAGTAATTAATTTTTTCATATACCCCTTTAAAGAAGAAACTATTTGTGTTCAACCAGATAGTTTCTTTTTTATAAATATAAAATTTAATAAAAAAAGGCTGCGGTGTAAAACAGCCTTTTTATTATTGCCAAGAAAATATACTATTCAATATCAACAGTTTTTATATTTTCTTCCGGTTTTTCCAATTTAGGAATATTTATATTCAGTACACCGTTTTCATATTTGCTCTTAATATTTTCAAGATCACAGTTTCCGGGGATCTCAAGAGTTCTTATAAATGATTCTGAAGAAAATTCTTTTTTGTGATAATTTTTTTCTTCTACATTGCTCTCTGCTTTATTCTCATACTTGATAACCAGATTATTGTCTTTTATCTGAACTGTAAAATTTTCTTTTTTTGCCCCGGGATAAGCGACATCAATCTGATAATTATAATCATCTTCAGAAACATTAAGTGCCGGAAGAGAAGACTTAAAACTAAAAAAATCATCGAAGAGATTATCTTTGAAAAAATTATCTCTTTTAACTAAATCATCAAAAAAAGTAGATTTAATTGGTAAAAATTTTTTGTTCATAGACTATCACCTCATTAAAAAATTTATTTATAATTTCTCTTTATATTTCAAGTATAGCACTAAAAAAAATGAAGGTCAATATATTGTAAAGTCCCGAAAAATAAGCCTCTTTTTATAAGCAGCCAAAAAAAAACGAAAAAATCCCTTGACAGATAAGCAAAAATTCGATATAATCTTTTTTGTATCATTATTGGGCTGTCGCCAAGCGGTAAGGCACTGGACTTTGACTCCAGCATGCAATGGTTCGAATCCATTCAGCCCAGCCAATGAAAAAAAATTAGACTATATATAGAAAGCTGTTTCATGTGAAACAGCTTTTTTCTTTTATAAGGAAAATAAAATCTTTCCTTTACATAAACTATATTTATTGGTATTATGAGTTTAATGTAAATTATGAGGAGGCAAAAGATGAAAAAAGTTATAACAGCAGTAATTTTTCTTTTAAGCATAACAGGGTTTGCAAGAAACGGAGTCTGGGAAATAGTAAGCGAAATATCAAATCCAAAAGTACAGGTAATATTTTCAGGAGATAATGAAAAATTATCGAAATCCGGTGATTCTGAAAGTCCAAGCGGAATATTCATGGATTATTTGGATTCTTCAGTAACACAGGGAGACGGTTCAGATTTAATTATTGTAGAATTGAAATATAATATATCTGATTTAAAACCGGGGAAGGCTAAAGTAAACTCTCTGAAAGCTGATCTGAAATCAGCACAGTTAGTCGCTGCAGTCAGCAAAAATAATGATGATACACTAATGGTTTTATTTAACTCAGATGCATACAAAGATATAAAAGTGTATGATAAGGGAAACAAGACTATAATAAATTATAATGATTTATATATTGTTTTTGATAAAGGAGATGCAGAATTGACAAATGCTTCTGCATGGAATTAAGCTTAAAATACAGAAATTACAGTAAAAGTATTAAAAAAAACATCCGCAGGGATGTTTTTTATTGCAAAAGCACAGTTAATTTATTTTATAACCGGAATAAAAACTTTAGTCAGCAGTTCACTTTCGGGAAATTCTATTCCGTTATAATAAAATTCATAATAAGCCCCGGAAAATCTATAACCGTTTTCTTCTATCCAGCTGGTCATTTCATTATATAAAGGCTCCATATCACTGTAAGACCCCAGAAACATACAAAAAACAGCAAGAGTTTCCTCAAGAAATGATGCTTTCACATCACCTTTTCCCGGAAAAGAAGCGGAAACGGGAAAACCTATTTCTATCTCCATATCTTCAGGATCAAGATTGTGATAAGCAACAAAAGGAACATCAGACATAAGTTCATCTATTTCTTTCAGATATTCTGCTATTTTTCTGAAACTTTCCCCGATAGCAGACGGCAGACTAGCTGCATTAGTGGTAGTTCTTACTGATAAAATCGGTTGTTTTCCTATTTTTACCAATTCAATGTTTGAAATTTTCGGCATTATTATCACCTCTCTAAAAAATGATTATTTTATATGAAAATAAAAAGAAAAAAGAAATTTGAAAAAGATAGAAAATCCTGTAATAAAGGCAGGGAAAATCTATTATTGGGATGGAACCTCTGCAAAATCCAAGGCTGTCTGAATACTGTTTATATTATACCACAATAAGAAAAAGTTATAATATAAAATGTTTGAAAAACCTCATATATTCTGTTATACTAAAATCAAAAAAGTATATCGGAGGGAGAAAATGAAACTGGAATTTAGTTACGACTTTGCAAAAAAATTTATAAATGATCATGAACTAAGTGAATTTTTACCACAGGTGGAAACAGCAGTAAAGTACCTTGAAGAAAAAAAAGGTGCGGGAAATGACTATTTAGGGTGGATAGACCTGCCTGAGAATTATGACAAAGAAGAATTTGCAAGAATAAAGAAATCAGCTGAAAAAATAAAGAATGATTCTGAAGTTTTCGTGGTAATAGGTATAGGCGGATCATATCTGGGAGCTAAAGCAGCAATTGAATTTTTATCTCATACTTTTGCAAATAAATTATCCAAAGAAAAAAGAAAATCCCCTGAAATATATTTCGCAGGAACGAATATAAGCGGTGTTTATTTACAGCACTTAATAGAAGTAATAGGAGACAGAGATTTCTCTATTAATGTTATTTCAAAATCAGGAACTACTACAGAGCCTGCCCTTGCTTTCAGAGTATTTAAAAATCTTCTTGAAAAAAAATACGGAAAAGAAGGTGCAAGAGAAAGAATATATTCTACTACTGATAAAGCAAGAGGAGCACTTAAAAAGCTTTCTGACGAGGAAAAATACGAAACATTTGTAGTACCTGATGATGTAGGCGGAAGATTTACAGTGCTTACTGCGGTTGGATTACTGCCGATAGCAGCAGCAGGAATAGATATAGATGAATTAATGAAAGGTGCAGCAGCAGCAATGGTAGACTTTAGAGCGCCGTTTGAGGATAATATCTGTTATCAGTATGCTGCAATAAGAAACATCCTTCACAGAAAAGGAAAAGATATAGAAATTCTGGTGAATTATGAACCAAGACTCCACTTTATATCTGAATGGTGGAAACAGCTTTTTGGTGAATCTGAAGGAAAAGACCAAAAAGGGATATTCCCGGCATCGGTTGACTTTTCTACTGATCTGCACTCTCTTGGGCAGTATATTCAGGATGGAAAGAGAACAATGTTTGAAACAGTAATCAGTATAGAAAAGCCGGAAGTAGAATTTTTAATAGAAGAAGATAAAGATAATCTTGACGGGCTGAACTTTGTAGCAGGAAAAACAATGGACTATGTTAATAAAAAAGCATGTGACGGAACAGTTCTTGCACATATAGACGGAGGAGTACCTAATCTTCTGTTAAAACTTCCAGAAGCAACACCATATCATTTAGGGTATTTATTTTACTTTTTTGAAAAAGCATGCGGAGTAAGCGGATATATACTTGGAATAAATCCGTTTAATCAGCCGGGAGTAGAAGACTATAAGAGAAACATGTTTGCTCTTTTAGGAAAAACCGGATATGAGGAAGAAGGAAAGAAACTAGAGGAAAGATTAAAAAAATAATTTTATAGAAAAGGTGGCATAATATCAAAATCTGTTATTTTTTATGAGAATAAAAGAGTCAGAAGAGTATTAAGCCGCTTTTTAAAATAGCAGAAAGAAGTACAATCGGAGGTAGAATAATGAATAAAAAGAATTTATGGCCAAGCTATACAGAAAAAGAGAAAAAAGAAATAGAGCAGCTTGGAGCGGAATATAAAGAATTTTTGAATAACGGAAAAACAGAAAGAGAAGTAGTAGAAATAACTATGGATATTCTTTTGAAAAACGGATTTAAAAATATAGAGAAGGCAAAGTCTCTGAAAGCCGGGGATAAAGTATTTTATAACAACAGAAATAAGAATATTCTTATGAGTATAATAGGAAAAGAAGATATAAAAAAAGGAATAAATATGGTGGTTTCTCATGTAGATTCCCCAAGACTGGATCTTAAAATGAATCCTCTTTTGGAAGATGAGGAATTTTTAATGCTGAATACTCATTACTACGGTGGAATAAAAAAATACCAGTGGGTAGCTACACCTCTTGCAGTTCACGGGGTAGTATTTTTGAAAAGCGGTAAAAAAGTGAGTTTTGCTATAGGAGAAAAAGAGGAAGATCCTGTATTCTGCATACCTGATATACTTCCCCATTTATCAAGAAATGTTCAGGATGACAGAAAGACAAGAGAAGTAATAAAAGGAGAAGAACTAAAAGTATTATTCGGTTCTGTACCTGTAAAAGACGAAGATGCAAAAGAAAAAATAAAAGCCAATATACTGGAACATTTGAAAAAAGAATACGGGATAGAGGAAGATGACTTTTTCTCGGCAGAAATAGAAATAGTTCCAGCATTAAAAGCAAGAGATATAGGATTGGACAGAGGAATGATAGGGGCTTATGGTCAGGATGACAGAATTTGTGCCTATACATCGCTAAAAGCTCTTTTGGATATAAAGAAACCTGAAAAGACAGTATTATGCTACTTTGCAGATAAGGAAGAAGTAGGAAGCGACGGAAGTACAGGATTGAATTCCAGTTTAATAGAATATTTCACAGGAAAACTGCTGAAATTAGCAGGAAAAGATTATGACGATCAGATGCTGAGAGAAACATTATGGAATTCCAAAGCTATATCAGCAGATGTTACAGCCGGAGTAGATCCTGTTTTTAAATCTGTGCATGATATGAAGAATTCTGCAAAACTTTCACACGGCGTTCCTGTAGCCAAGTATACAGGACATGGCGGAAAGTACAGCTCAAATGATGCTGATGCAGAGTATATGTTTGAAATAAGAGAGATATTTGATAAAAATAAAGTAGCTTATCAGGTAGGAGGATTCGGAAAAGTAGATGAAGGTGGAGGCGGAACAGTAGCAAAATTCCTGGCTTATTTTGGAATAAGAACTGTTGATATAGGACCGGCATTATTATCAATGCATTCATTATTTGAAGTTTCATCCAAAGCAGATATTTATGAGGCTTATAAAGCTTATAAAGCCTTTTATTCTATAAAATAAAGAAGTGATGGCATGACTTATAAATTAAGAATATATAAAAATGAAAGTTTATACAGGGAAGTGACTCTTACACAGCTGAGGGATGCTACATATACATATAAGTGGGAAAAAGCAGAGAGCGGGAGTTATTCATTCGAAGTAGCAGATGAAAGTAATGTTACATATGCAGTAACATATAATCACACTACTCCTTTTGCCCATACATTTGATACGTATCTGGATAAAGATGCAAAACCAAAGCCTATAACAGGTTTTCAGAATAATATAGACATACTGATAAAATATAATTCAAGGGAAAATACTTTTTCCCTTGTAAAAACCCGGTTTAAAAGACTTATTATTGATATAAAAGACTATGGATATGAAAAGATAAGTAAACTTGAGATAACAGGGACATTTAATAACTGGGAAATAGAAGAGATACCACTGAAAAAAATAGGCAGCAGTAAATATGAGATAGTTCTTGCAGTAAAAGAAGGAAATTATGAATATAAGCTGATTTTTGATGAAAAATGGGTTCCCGAAAAAGAAAATCTTACATTGATAGTAGGAGAAAGCGGGGCTTTATTTCCAAAAGGAGAGCTGGGAACAGGCCGGCTTTCTTATGATGCAATAGACAAAAACCAGACTGAAAAGGCAATAAAACATGATTTCAGGAAACTGAACTATCTTAATAAAATATCTGAAAATGAAGTGGAGTTTACTATAAGGACTCAGCTTTTGGATGTAGAGAGAGCTTATATAAGTATTGACCTTGATGAAAAAGATATTTATGAAAAAATATACGAACTGGAAAGACACAGTGATTTCACACATAATTTTGATTATTTTAAAAGAAGTATTTTATTTGATGAGGAAGTAAAAGAGTTTTCATATGTATTTATACTTGAAGACGGAAATACAAAATATTACTTTGACGGAAAGCTGTCAAATAAAAAGGGACGAAAAATAAAGATAAATTTTGAGAAAGACAAAATAGAAGTCTTTTATGTGCCGAACTGGGCTAAAGAAGCAATTTGGTATAATATATTCCCTGACAGATTTTATAATCATAATTACTATAATAATCCCGTATTCAATGAATTCGGTCCGGAAAACTTCGAGATAAACAAGCTTCATGAAAGTAATTTTGAAGAGATATATAAATGGAATACAGAAGAAGAAACTTTTGGAAAATTTGATACGAATAAATGGACAAGCGATTTTTCGGAGAAAACCGACTGGGAGATAAAAGGTGAAAGTGTAAAACAGAATTCACTAAAATATGCAAGAATGTACGGCGGAGATTTACAGGGAATAAAAGAAAAGATTCCTTATATGAAAGAATTGGGAATAAATGCCGTATGGCTTAATCCTGTATTTTATTCATATCAGAACCATAAATACGGCACAAATGACTTCAGGCATATATCACCTGATCTGGGTACGATAAGAACAAGCGGAAACAGATATAATATAGAAATAGATGATAATAACCCTTACGGGGATAAAAGTTATGTGGATATTCTAAAAAAGAGTTCTAAAAATAACAGTGAACTGAAACTTCTGGAATTAAAATTAAGCGGGGAAAATAAAGGGAAAAATGGTTATGGAGAGACAGAAGACCCTTCTACATGGATTTGGACAGAATCAGATCTGATAATGGTAGACTTAATAAAAGAACTGCACAGAAATGGAATAAGAGTTATCTTTGACGGGGTTTTTAACCATAGCAGCAACAGACACTGGAGCTTTAATCAGGTTCTTATGGAAGGTGAAGAGTCAAAATATAAAAGCTGGTATAAATTCAGTGATTTTTCAAAATATATAAAGATAGAAGACGGAATGAGCGAAGAAGAAGCTTATAAAATATTAAACCAAAACAGGGATAATATAAAATATTCAGGCTGGGCAGGCTTTGATTCACTTCCGGAATTCAACAGTTACAATCTGGAATTTAAAAATTATATCTTCAATATTACTAAAAAATGGCTTTTGGGACCTGATGCAAAAGTTTCCAAAAACTGGTATGAAGATGACGGGATAGACGGATTCAGGCTGGATGTGCCAAACTGTCTTGAAAATCAGGTTTTCTGGATAGAATGGCGTGAAGTAGTAAAGAGTACCAAAAAGGATACATATATAACAGCAGAATTATGGGGAAATGCAAGCTATGACATAAATCAGGGAAATAAATTCGATGCGGTTATGAATTATGAGTGGCTGAAAACAGTAATAGGGTACTTTATAAATCAGGGATATGAAAAGAATAAAAGCTATAAACTAAAAGCCGGCGAATTTCTAAATGAACTCAGGGAAAAAAGAACATGGTATCCAAAACAGGCAATACAGGCATCTCAGAATTTAAACGGTTCTCATGATACCGACAGACTTTTGTCAAGAATAGTAAATGACAGGGTAGGCAGGGATCTGGAAGAGGGAAAACAGCAGGAACAGGGATATAACGGAATAAGACCGGATCTGGCGTCTAACTATCATCCTAATACTACAATTGACTGGAGAAGTTCCTTTATAAAGCCAAAAGATATGTTAAAGCTGATATCAGTATTTCAAATGACATATGTGGGAGCTCCGATGCTCTTTTACGGAGATGAAGTAGGAATGTGGGGAGCAACAGATCCATACTGCAGAAAGCCTATGCTTTGGGATGAGTTCACTTATGACAATGAAATGAACCCTTCGTTAAGCAATGAAAATGAGGTGTACTCACAGGAGCCGGATCAGGATCTGCTGTTCTGGTATAAGAAGGTAATAAAAATAAGAAAAGAAAATCCTGTTCTGGTATATGGGAAGTTCAAGGAATTATACTGGGATGATGCCAAAGATATAGTAGTATATATGCGGTTTAATGCAAACAGCGTAATAATAACAGTATTAAATAATTCATTTAATGATTACGAAGATATAGAAATAGCCACAGAGGAACCGGAAGAAAGATACATAGATCTTCTTACGGGGAAAAGCATATATAGCAAAAAAGACGGTAAAATAGTACTGGGAATAAGGGCAAAACAAGGGATGATCCTGAAAAAATGGAAAAAGAATATATAGTATAAGTAAAACAGACCTGTTAATAAAATTTCTTTTACACATGGTCTGTTTTATTTTGCAAAATAAGCTTTTTTTTATAAATAACAGATAATTTAAATTAATTATACGATTAAAAAAATAAAGCCACACAGCGAAAAACAGAAAAAAAACGCCGAAATTTCATCAAAAAATCAAAAAAAATGAATTCTCTGAAAGCACTTAAAATAAAGGGGTTTAGAAGATAGTTGTGCTTGAAAAAGCGTATTTATAAGAAAAAAAACAAAAAAAATAAAAAAAAACCATTGACAAAAAAGGAAGTATTTGATAGTATATATCTTGTCGACGGAAAAAGAGCCGACAAAAAGGACAATGAAAATAGAAGAAGAAGCAAACGCCAAGAAAAAGATAAAATTAAGGTAGTGAAATAGATAAACAAA